>JALUEN010000138.1 GCA_027052755.1 bacterium
TTATTATTCTCTTCTTCTACTTAAAACACTACTACCTTCTCGTTCTTATCTTTTAAACATGTCTCTTACTATCCTCCCATTTGGCCTGTGGCATCCTATAAGGGAACTAATAAAGGTGTTCTCAGAGAGCGTGCTTTGTCTAGAGGGTAATGATCTCGTTAGGGAATTGAAGTTATTTGAGGGGGAAACGAGTTGTGGCGGTGTTTCTTAGAGGATCTCACTAGAGAGGAAAGTGAGGAGATACCGCCGGTATAGAGAATCATTGGGGTATCATTTACCTTAACGTTTGATGATAAATGTAGCTTTCAAACAGTTTCTCTAGATCTGATCTCCTTATATATCTCAAAACTATGTCCTCTGAGATAGTACCGCTCTCATCAAGCGTTTCTATATGTATCTCTCCTCCTAAATCAGTACCAAAGAACCTCAGGGTATCTTCCCATTTAAGGCTTCGTGTACAGTCAGGGAATACTAATCTGTAGCATTTGACTAATAGTTTTTCTGGCGTTAGGGTTAGTTTATACTTAACTACTAATGGATCCGATTAGGAAGGGAAAGGCATTACTGAATACTATTCTAATACTTCTTCCACTTTTAGAGACCACTGGAGATCATTTGGAATTTTACTAAAAATGGAGTTCTACTTTTTGGGATCTACTAACAGCACTCCTTTGTCGGAGTATGTTCAAGGTAATGAGGAGCGCCAAGTACTCAGTTAAAGCTTTATGTAGATCTATTTTGTAAAGATCTAAGGCTACAGAATACCCTTTCCCGTTTTTTATACATCAGCTAAAGGGTAAAAGCTTTTTTGATCTATGAAGTAGGCGCTTAATCAATCCTTGCGTATCTCTATGTAGTTGGGAAATGTCCATCTTAGAAAACCATGATAGGATAAAGTTATAAGGGATATTAATAAAGCTAATAATATGAAAAAAGTTATCCCTATGATAGTGCGAGTTTCTACAAGTTTTGTTTTCAATAGAAGAAAAAGCATACTAATTCCAGCAATGAGGAAGAATATTTCAAGGAGGGATCTTAAGAGGATATCTAGCTCTCTCTAGGAAACCTTCATCCTTAAAGGCTTATCCCCTGAGCTTCTCGTATTTCTGTTCCCCTAAACTTTTTTAAATAAAAAGTTACATTAGGAATATAATCTTTAAGGTAGAATCTCATATTAAAGGATAGGGGAGAGGAAGATTAGATGGGATACCTTGATATGATATTGAAAAGCAACGGACCCTTCAAACCTATACCTGAGGGATACATACTTTCTAATCGCTATCAAGTTTTGAGCTTTATCAAGGTTGGAGGGATGGGTGCTATCTACAAAGTTAAAGATCTCAAAACCGATAGGATATTAGCCATGAAACAAATGCTGGTTAGGTTCACAACTAACTATGAGAAACAAGTGGTAATAGAGAACTTTATATCCGAGATACAAATACTAAAATCACTAAGACATCCTAACATCCCTAGGTTTTTTGATGCTTTTGTGCAAGGCGATAGCTTTTTTTTCGTTATGGAATACATCAAGGGAAAAGACTTAAGCAGGATAATTAAGGAGAGGTACCCTCAAGGAGCCCCTGAGGAAGTGGCTATTGACTGGATATATCAGCTAGTTAACGCTCTGGAGTACCTCCACTCACTTAAACCACCTGTTATACACCGTGATATAAAACCTCAGAACATAATGCTTGAAGGAGATCGTATAATAAAACTCATAGACTTCGGTATATCAAGGCCTAAGACCAGGAACTTCGTCTTCGGTACCCCTGGATATCTCCCACCTGAGCAGCTTGAGGCTGGTGAGGTAACTCCAGCTAGTGATATATTCGCACTGGGAATGACCGCTTACACTATACTTACAGCTAAGCTCCCCAACGAGGATTACTCTACAAACGTGAGAAAGGAACTGACTGAGAGGGGATTCTCTAAAGACCTGGTCAACCTCTTAGCTAAGGCTACTGAGCTAGATCCAGAGAAACGGTTCCAAAGCGCTTCCCAATTTAAGGAGGAACTCCTTAAACTCTACCCCTATCTGAGAGCTAAATACTCAGATATCTACACACCTAAACCCCAGGAGATCTCAAGGGATACCTACTTTAAGATCCTCAAGGAGGAGATAAAAGAGTTTGCCTCTCAACTATCCTACGAGCTCGGAACCCCACTTACCCAGGAGAGGATCCTGAGAGGAATTGATGAGGAACTCCTCCTTAAGGATTACCTTGAGATACAGTTCGGTTTCTTTGTCCCTATCTACCTGATCCTGACCCTAGAGGATAGTAAGCTTGAAATTCGTATTAGGGAGAACCTGTTATCACCTAGAAAGTTGGGGGACCTCCCGATGGATATCAGCGAACCCCAGTTTAGAGAAAGACTTAGAGAGATCTTGAAAGCTTTTAGAGAAGAGGTAGAAAAACATAACCTCTAAATTGAGTAGTACCACACTATTAATAACATGAACCTTTAAGTTATCTATTAGAAGAAATAAATGTACAGAAGTAACTAACAGTTGGTATCTGCTCAGCAGTACTTCCCTCTACCTAAGAACCTCTTTAAGCTTTCACCGTTCTCTTGAGGAATCTCTGGATAGCACTAGTTCCAGCGTACCTGGAGACCCCTGAGTACTCTATTCTCAAGAGCTCATTGTACTTAGCAGTTCGTTCGCCTCTAGCAGGAGCTCCTGTCTTAATCCAACCACTAGCTGTGCCCACTGCTAGGTGAGCTATGGTGGTATCCTCTGTCTCCCCTGATCGGTGGGAGATCACGTAGTTCATCCCGCTCTTCCTAGCCATCTCTATAGTGTCAAGAGTTTCAGTGAGGGTACCTATCTGGTTAAGTTTTATAAGTATCGCGTTTGTGGCGCCAAGCTCTATGCCTTTTCTCAACCTCTCTGGGTTGGTAACATATAGATCATCCCCAACGATCTGAACCTTATCACCGAACTCCTTGGTGAAAGCCTGCCAAGCGTCCCAGTCATCCTCTGCAAACGGGTCCTCTATAGAGATAATTGGGTAATCGTTTATCCAGGATTCATAGTATCTTATGAGCTCATCTCTGGTGAGTTCCTTACCCTCTACTTTGTACTTACTGTTATTGAAGATCTCAGATGCTGCTACGTCTAGAGCTAACCATACTTGCTCGCCAGGCTTGTACCCGCTATCCTCTATAGCCTTTAGTAAGAGTTCTACAGCTTCCCTCTGAGTCTTAACCTCTGGGGCGAACCCTCCCTCATCTCCTACATTAACACTGTATCCCTTAGATTTAAGAAGCTTCTTAAGGGAGTGATATATCTCGGAGGCAGCTTGCATAGCCTCCGAGAATCTAGAGAAGCCTGCTGGAACGATCATGAACTCCTGAAAGTCCAAGTTGTTATCAGCGTGTTTCCCACCATTGATCACGTTTAACATCGGAACGGGAAGTACCTCTCCCTGTAAC
>JALUEN010000139.1 GCA_027052755.1 bacterium
GTCCAGGAGGTGGCGCCTGGACTAGGAGCCGCTGCACTTTTTAGGCAGCGAGTGCTAGCTCGTAGTCGGCGCTTTTACTTACCACCCCAGATAACGCTCTGAGGCGCAGCGGCCTGCTCTCGCAGCGCCCACTCCTTCCCGTCGAACCCATAAACACCCCCACAGACCATCCTCCATAGATATTATTATAAACCCTTATAAAGTTCCTGTCAAGATCCCCTCAAGGAAATATAGGTTAAAAAAGTGAAGTATCCCCCTAGGAAGGGGGGATAGATAATGGAGAAATCTCAACTTCGCGATAGAGCTGAGAGTATCATAAATCAATTTATCCCTAAGTACAACGAGAGGAAACCCAAGCTATATGATACTATGAGGAGGAGAGTCCTAGAGCTCTCTACCCTACACCCAGGTGAGTTCAGGATGTACACCTGTGGCCCGACCGTTTACGATTACCCACACATCGGCAATTTACGAACGTTCACTCAAGAGGATATCCTGAGGCGATGGCTTAAGTTCAAGGGGTTAAAGGTGATACAGGTAATGAACTTAACCGATGTTGATGACAAAACGATAAAACGCTCCCGCGAGCTAAAGATGTCACTAAGGGAGTACACCGATATCTACACGAAAGCCTTCTTCCAGAGCATAGATGCTATAAACCTAGAGAGGGCAGAGTACTATCCAAGAGCAACTGAGTTCATCCCCCAGATGGTGGAAATGATCAAGAAACTCCTTCAAAAGGGGTTAGCTTACAGATCCTCCGATGGAAGCATATACTATGCAGTATCAAAGTTCCCCAGCTACGGAAAACTCTCCGGGATAGACCTGAGTAAGATCAAGCCTGGAGCTAGGATATCCCATGACGAGTACGATAAGGACTCACCTGCTGACTTCGCTCTCTGGAAAGCCTGGACTCCTGAGGATGGCGATGTCTTCTGGGAGACAGAGATAGGTAAGGGGCGCCCTGGTTGGCACATAGAGTGTTCAGTCATGTCAACCCATATCCTCGGGCCAACCTTAGATCTACACGGTGGTGGTGTTGACCTGATCTTTCCACACCACGAGAACGAGATAGCACAGAGCGAGGGAGCTAACGATGTGGAGTTCTGCAGACACTGGTTCCACGTGGAACACCTAATGGTAGAGGGTCAGAAGATGAGCAAATCCCTCGGAAACATCTATACCGTTAACGACATAGTTAAGCGAAACTTCAACCCGTTAGCTTTAAGGCTTTTCTACCTCACGAGCCACTACAGAGCTAAACAGAACTTCACCTGGGAAGCTCTGAAAAGCGCTCAGCGGGCCTTGGAGAGGCTCAAACTCTCCGTTAACCAACTTAAAGAAGCCACAACTTCGCCTAACAAATACCCAGAGGATAGGTTAATGGAGATCTTTTCTAAGAGGCTTTCCGCTTTCGGTCAAGCTATGGATGATGACCTGAACATCCCCAAAGCTCTAGGAGAGTTCTTCTCGTTAGTTGATGAGCTCCGAGACGCTGTATCAGAGGGGCTAGGCGGAGAGTTAGTACGGTTAGCTCTAAATGTGATAGAGATTCTAGATCAGAGGCTCCTAGGCTTGAAGCTCCTTGATGAGACCCAGGAGGTTAAGTTAGACCTTCAAGGAGAGCTTTCCCCAGAGATTGAGAACCTCATCCAGAAACTAGTTAATCTCAGGTCAGAGGCGAGGAAGAAGAAAAACTGGAATCTGGCGGATAGGATAAGAGAAGATCTCAGGAACCTGGGGATAACCCTTGAGGACCTTAGAGAGGGTACCAGATGGAAGGTGGAACCAGGGACGGATCTCAGCTCGCTATCTAGTGAGCTGAAGGTTCTCGTTGATAAATACCTTAAAGAGACTGAAAAGAACAGAGAGGAGGGATAGCATGGCTAAATCTCTACCTCCTGAAAACCCGATAGGAGATGATCGCTTTCGGAGAGAGCTTCAGGATCTGAGAGAGAAAGCAAAGTCAATTCACGAAGCGTTAGGAAAGATTAGCAAAGATTTGGAACAACTCTCAGAGAAGCTATCTCAGCTAGAGAAGAGCTTCCAAGACCTAGAAGTCTCTAAAGAGCCAGAGGCTCCCTCCCAGAAACCAGCCGAAGCTAAACGTGAAGAAAAGCAAAGGGAGCCTCAAGATCTCTTTCCTAAGATTTTAGCAGGAGCTTTAGCTATCTCAGGAGGGTTAGTGTTAGGAGTTCTTCTCCTATGTCTAAGTTGCTACATGATAGACTTCGTTCAGAGGACTTTTTCAGGAGATATCCTCAGCGAGATACTAAAGGCTATCGGGGGCGCTAACTATCCCCAGATCCTCCAGGTGGGGTTCCCAATCCTTATACTGATCTCTATCCTGCCATCATTTCTCAGAAACCTTTTCCACCTGCTTAGGGGAAGATCTCAGGGTGATGTGAAAACCTTAATACTCAAATCCCTAGGTTACTTCGGTGGGATTGTAACATCCGCTGGTATCTACTTCACGACACAGGCGATATACATGAGATATCCGGAGAGCTTAGGTTCAATAGCTACCGTGTTTACTGGAGGTCTAATCCTAGCCATCTTAGGTGGGGTAATAATATATCCCTTGAACTTAAGGGGACCAGGAGCGTTATTAGGAGCTACAGGTATAGCTATGGTCTATATGTCGCTTATACTTCTACAGAACTTAGGTATCCTAAGCCCCTGGATCTTCTTAGCCTTCTTCCTAGCTCTAACCTTAGGGGTATCAGCTGCTGCTTACCTGTTAGAGATGCCTTTAATCTTCAGCGTACCGGTTACGTTCACAGCGCTCAGCTCAGCTGTTATACCTGAGCATAGCCTAAGCCTCCTTCTACTAGTTATATTATCGTTTGCTCCGTTAATTACGGTGAAGCTTTGGAGGGATAAGCTGGACTCCTTTGACCTCCTATTTCCGTTAATCCTCGGTATCTCAACTTCAATATTGGTTATCAGTATAAGGATACTACCAGAGGTTAGTAGCTTAATATGGCTATCCCTAAGCGCTGGATCGCTCCTCACCCTCCTAGTCCTCGGGGACCTGGGTTTAGGTTTCAAACTAGGAGGAGGTCTCTTAGTGATCTCCTCCTTGAGATTAGCCTTAGATTTCTCTAAAGCTTCAGAGGGGATAGCTTTCCTGTTAACTCTCTTAGCTCTACTTATCCCCATTGGCGGAATAATGATAGCTTCTAAACTAGGCTTATCACTTAAGCCCAGAAATGCGCTTAAAGAGGTAGTAGCCCTACTTCTCACAGGTCTAGCTATAACAGTAGCTAGCTTGCTAGATCTATCCTGGTGGGTACTTTGGGGAGTTCAGGTAGCGCTGATCAGCAGGGTACTCCTAGCGAAGGAGATAAAGCTCTGGGAAACCGCTCTGCTAATCACCATCCCCATTCTGAGCTGGTTACCGTATCTCAGCGC
>JALUEN010000140.1 GCA_027052755.1 bacterium
CAGTCGTAGTTATCCTGTCAATTATCTCCTCTGGTGATAAGCTTAGGAGATCTATCTCCTCGTCTTCAGCGCTATCTATCTCTCCTTCTTGAGTGTTACCCAATGTGTTCTCCTCGCTGATCTGTGAAGATAGGAGAGTTTTGACGGATGAGCTGAGATGTGGGCTGAGAGATAAGGAGTATAGGGGGACTAACGTTAGAAAAATGGCCATTATCAAGGAGATAAGGAAAAATCTATAAAGAAACTTCCTCACCTTAACCACCTGATGCTTGAGGAATACGCGATCTTCGAGTGCTCTACTTCTTCTTCAGCTGCTGATCCACTGTTAATGCTCCGATCTCTTCCTGAGATTTCTCTGCTAAAAACCTGTTCAGCTCTTCCTGAGATACCTCTCTTATAACTATGGGGTACTCCATTACTAGCTCTCCGTCTAAGTAGTTCTGAACCCAGTAAACACCGAACTCCTCAAACCTAACATTTCCGAACATGTTGACCATTAACTGAGGTACTACCTCGTCTTTCAGCTCAAAGTCCTGTTCTCCTGTCTGTACAAAGACAGTCTTGTGATCAGGCTTGAGGATCTTTATCTCCTGCTTGAAGGAGCCTTTACCGTTGCTCCAGCCGTTGCAGATGTAAAAGGATACCGGCTGGCGGGGATAGGGCAATTCATAGAACACATAGGAGAAAACGGGCGGTTTATCCTGAGCTTCAACTTCTAAACAGGGTATGGAGAACTGAAGTATAGGCTTTTTCTTCTCTGCCATCTGAACCTCCTCCTTCTCAGCTGTCTATTGTGAAATTCACTGTAGCTAACTATTACTTCACCTTTTCCTCAATTTATCCTCTTTAAAGCTTCAGGGGCTTGAGAGGTTTGAAAGAGCGGTACACCGTTAACTATAACCATATCGGGTTTGATCTCTGGAGCTCTGAAGATCAACCTTGATAGGATATCCCTTGTAGAACCTCTGCCGAGTTTATCAGGGAAGTATAGGACTAGATCTCCTCTCTTGCCTAGCTCAACACTACCTACTAAGTGATCTAAGCCTAGTATCTCAGCAGAATCAAGGGTGAACTTGCGGAAGGCTTCCTCTAAGGATATCTCAGCCCCTCCACCGCCCTCAGGTACCTGGGTGTATATCATCACCTTAGCGTGATATGGCATATAGAGACTCGTCCCAGCCCCTACATCACTGCCTAATCCGAACCTAACCCCAGCTTCTCTCATCAAGCTGTAGGGGAACCTGCCACTTCTCAGGAAGAAGTTGGAGTCAGGACAGTGGGCAATGCTAACTTTCCTCTCTGCTAAGAGCTGGGCTTCTCCCTCATTTAGATGAATCCCATGAGCTAAAACTGTCTTCTCCCAGAGAAGCCCTACCTCATCTAAGAGCTGGATGTAATCCCTCTTAAATATTCTCTTAACTTCCCTTACTTCATCTCTGTTCTCGCTAACATGGGATTGGATGAAAACGTTATAGCTTCTGGCTAACCTTCCAGTCTCTCTCATCAGCTCCTCTGTACAGGATAGGGCGAACCTAGGTGTGAAAGCGTAGAACAGCTTTCCCTGAAAGCCGTTCCACCTCTCAAGAAGCTCTACAGATTCCTTGATGGAATTGGAGGTAGTTTCCGAGAGGTAACTTGGCGAATTAGCGTCCATCATGGTTTTACCTATAAAGAGGATTAGTTGGCTTTTTGAGGCTTCTCTAAAGAGTATATCTGTCGCCCTTTGGTGGATAGAGGAGAAGACCATAGCTGTTGTAGTCCCGTTCTCTATAAGGGCTTTGAGGAACCTCTTAGCTAAATCCTCGGCGAACTTCTCATCACTTAGCTTGGCTTCGTGTTTGAACACCAATTCCCTGAGCCAGTATAGGAGGGTATCGCTTTTCAGTCCCATTATATCCAGCTGAGGGAAGTGGACGTGAAGGTCAATGAAACCTGGGAGAGCTATCGCTCTAGGATTACCGCTTGTCCTCTCTATCTCCTTAATCTCTCCATTCTCTACGTAGATATCAACTACCTCATCAAAGAGTGAAGCCTGTCCTTTCAGGGGAGAGATCAGCCTAACTTTCTTCAGCTCTAACGTGCCCCCTGTTTCCAAAGCTTATCCCTCCCATCCCCAAGTTTACTTGAACTTAAAATTACCTGTGGAGATCTTAAAAACCTCTCACAATACAATTTTAGAGCTTTTCAGAGGTCTCAAATTCTATCAGGTTTTTAAGGGTAGCTTAACCTTAAACAGGACGCCCTTCTCCCAGTTCCTAGCCTCTATCTTACCATTATGCTGTTCTACGATCTCCTTAGATATTGTTAAGCCTATCCCTAGGCCACCTTTGGTGCTAACGTATCTCTCAAAGATCTCTAAGAAGGCTCTGGGAGAAAGCCTTTCTCCATCATTTCTCACCAGGATTACAAGCCAGCCTCCTTCCCTATCTATATCCATATCTATCTGGGTCTTGGCATGTTTTAAGGCGTTATCTAATAGGTTCAGTATAACCTGTTTGATCTTAGAGAGGTCTAAGGTTAAGTAGGCCTCCTCTAAGTCCTTAAGTTTTTCGCTTATCTTAAAGTTCAGTTTCAACCCTTTCTCCTTAACTCGCGGGGAAAAGCTTTCTATTATGTCTCTTATCTCTCTCAGGAATTCGCTTAATTTCACTTCCCTTATCTCTAACTTTAACTTTCTGAGCTTTAACCTAGCTAGTGTTAGCATCTCCTCTACCATGCTGGATAACCTCTCTACTTCCCTCTGTATGTATCTGATAGCTCTAATGAGGTATGGGTTAACTTCTGCAGAAGTTCTGAGCATGTCCTCAAGGGTTATAGCGAACCCTTTTATTGAGGTGAGGGGCGTTCTCAACTCATGAGAGAGTATCCCCAGTATCTCGTCCCTGACCCTCTCACGCTCATATTCCTCAGTGATATCCCTTATCAGCCACAGTTTCCCTTCATCTAATTCCAAAACCCTTACCTCAAGGTATCTGGCGTTCCAAGTTATGACAGTTGGACCCTCTGAGATCTTTGAGGTTACTTCATCTCTAAGTTCCTCTGGAATTGAACCATATAGCTTATACTCTCCTTCGCTCTCAGTTATTATCCATAACGGGAGAGTACTTAGTAGTTTCTCCAGAGAAGCCTTCTTACGTTTTATCTCCTCTGAGTATAAAGCTATCTGTGCTGTTAGGTTACCTATTGATTCTATTAACGGCTGAAGCTCCTCATAAGTTGAGGATAGCTTGGGAGGAGGAATATTCGCTGGCTTCTCCTGCTTTATCGCCTTACTAACCTCTGAGGACCACATCTCTAACTCCTTTAGCGGAAGGAGTATCCTATCCGTTAAGTAGTTAACTAGTAGGTATATCATCCCGCTGATCAGCATTAGAATTAAGATGGATATAATTGATGTCTTAAACACTACGGAGTACAGAGGGGTTAGGTCCCTATAGATTACTGAGAAGCCTAGGAGCTTGTTATCTATTGCTGATTTTACTGGAGCTATAGCGATCAGACCTTGGAGATTACTTGATGTGAATACTTCTCCTCTGAACTTACCTCTGTATTCGTCCTCTAAGGTCTTTCTTATCAGATCTATTGTAGTGGATCTATCTATATCTAGTGTCTCTAGGTTCTTAAGCGAATCTATTATGGAACTTAAAGTAAACCAGTTAACCTTATACCTCTCTATATGTTCATCTGGTATTGATCTAACCGTGAACCCATCCTTATCAAGTATGATGAATGTGGTACCCCTTGAGAAGACCTTGATATCCCTAGAGCTCTCATAAAAACTCTCCTCCGAACTGCTCTGACTAAGGGTATAAGATAGGTTCTCAGATATCTTTAAGAGATCTTCCTCCCATTTTCCTATGAATATGTTCCTGAGGAATAGAAGCACTATTAACTCCTGTACTATCAGGCTTACAGTTAGAAGTAATACGAACGCAGTTGTTAAAGCTCTCTTCATCGCTCTACCTTGACCTAAATCTCGCTTGAGCTAGACCTTAAATTTAGTCATCCCCTTTGTGGAGCTCGTTTAAGCTGAGCAGGAACAGTAAATCGGATAACCTGTTAAGATAAGCCCAGGTTAGCGGAGAGAACTCATATTCCCTGTAAGCCTCTATAACCCTTCTCTCAGCTCTCCTGCATATCGTTCTAGCTAAGTTAAGCCTAGCGCTTAGCTCACTAGGGAAGATGTAGGTGAACTCTCTTAACTCGCCATGAGTTTTCCAGAGAGCCCTTAGCTTTTCCTCTAACTTATTAAGCGATTCTTCTAAGGTTCTCTCTAGTTTTGATGTGAACTCCCTCTGTTTCTCAGGTTGAGGCTCTCCTTTTAGGGTCCCCATAGCTAGAAGCGTAAGTATCTTAGATGTGTTATCTATAGCTTCCTGTAGCATCTCAGCAGATTCCCCCTTGAGCTTCCCTAGGCTGAGCACGAGGTTAAGAGACGCTATAAGCTCATCTAATACCCCAAGAGCTTCCTCAAGGGATGAATCCTTGGGAACCTTTAAGTTCAGGGTCGTAGTGTACATCTTAGAGGGGGTTAAGTAAGCCTTCACGTTGATCACCCGCTTTCGAAGATCTCCCTCTAAGAGGATATACTTCCTTTATATGAGAAAATCCTTATCTTGGAGGTGAGGTAGATGAAGTTTCTCAGTAATCTCCCTGAGGGGGTTAGGGAGAAGTACTCCTCAAGGAACTACGATATCGTTATAGGTATCCCTAGCTACAATAACGCTGAGACCATAAGATACGTATCTGAGGTAGCTGCAAGGGGAGTGAAGGAATACTTTCCTGAAGCGAAGGCTATAATCTTAAACTCTGACGGTGGTTCCCAAGATGGAACTCGAGATGCCTTCTACTCTGCTGATACACCTGGAATAGATAAGCTCAGCTTTGAGTACAAGGGAATCCCTGGAAAAGGTTCCGCTTTAAGGGCTATATTTGAGTTTATCTCCCTCGTTGATGGAAAATATGGAGTGCTTCTAGACTCTGACCTTAGATCAGTGAAACCCTCTTGGATAAAGAACTTGGTTGATCCGCTTTTAAATGGATATAGCTACGTTACGCCTCTCTATCTTAGACATAAGTTTGACGGTACTATCACTAACAACATAGCTTTTCCAATGACCACCTCGCTTTACGGTTATAAACTCAGACAGCCGATAGGCGGTGATTTCGCCTTCTCTGGCCAGTTAGCTAGACACTGGGTGGAAAGGGAAGACTTTGATGAGAACACAGCTAAGTTTGGGATAGATATATGGATGACAACTACCGCTATAAACGAGTACGGGAAAATTGCTCAGGCTTCGCTTGGTGTTAAGATACATGATGAGAAGGACCCAGGTTCATCTCTGGGCCCCATGTTCTTCCAGGTCGTGGGAACATTAATGAACCTCATGGGAACTTACAAATCTAAATGGTCTAAGGTTAGCTCTATCTCGGAAGTCCCAATCTTTGGAGAAGCCCCTAAAGAGGAGCCAGTGCCTATAAAGGTTAACCTTCAGACCTTGAAGGAGAAGTTCGCCTCAGGCTTGGAGTCTAGGAGAGAGCTTTACGAAAAGCTCTTAGGACGAGATTTAGTTGACTCCTTAAGTCCAGAGAAGGGAATAGATTTAGATAATTGGATAGAGATACTGGCCATCTTTTCAGCAGAGTACCAGCTAAGGGACAAGGATGGCAGGAAAGAACTGTTAGATGCTTTGGTCCCTCTTTATTTCGGCAGAACTAGGAGGGCGCTGATGGAACTAGATCCACTTAATTTAGATGAAGCTGAAGCTAGGATAGAGAGTTGGGCCGAGAGGTTCCTTGAGAGAAAAGAGGTCTTCACTAGTAGCTGGAGATCTAGAGGATTGCTTTAGTATTAGACAACCAACTACCATCTTAGATAACGATTTAAATTAAAGTTTACAAAGGTCTTATCTAACGCTTTGAAAAACATTTCAGAATTTCTTATCCTATAACTTAGGAGGGATAGCTATGAAAATATCAAATCTATCGGGGATAAGGGGAATACCTTGGATCAATAGATTAAGTAATTTGGGAGAGGTTAAATCCTCTGATAAATCTAACTCTGACCTGCAAGTTGACTCTAGCTATCACCTCGCCATCAGCGAAGGGGATATCCAGGTTAAGTCGTCAGATTCAAAAAGCAGTTATCCCCTTCATAGGAACTTGATTTTAGGAGTAGCTCTAGCTACTGCGCTTACTCCTAGCTTGGTTTCCGCTGGTGTCTCCTCAGCTGGTCTCCAGCTCGCGAACGCTACTCAGGTTCTATCTAATACCTCTATTGCGAAAACTTCAACCTCCTCTAAGTTGAGAGTTAATGAGCAGGAGGTAGTCAGGTTTGAGACCCCATTCCAAACCTTTAACCAATTGGTGAGAGCTATAAGAAATAGCGATGTCAAAGCCTTGAAACAGGCTATCCATCCAGATGGACTTAAGTATGGAGAGAAGGTAGCGAAGGATAAAGGGGTAACCTCTGACTACTTGTTCTCTAAAACCATAGATATGTTGAAAGGCGTTAAGATTAAGCAATCGGAGAAACCCTATTACTCCACTGATAACGTTAGAGCATTCCAGGTAACCTTGAGGAAGTTCATCTTCTCTAAAAAGCTCTACGCTATCTACGTTAAAACTCCTGACAGGGGTTGGCTCCTCTACGATCTATCGGATAAGAGAACGAACGGAATCCCTGAAAAACCCTTCAGCTACCCTCTTAAAGTAGTAGAATCCATGATTGAAGGCAGTGAACTAGAGGAGTTTTAGGTGAGATCAGTTGAAGGAGAGAGTGTATAACTTCTAAAAATGATTTAGCGATCGCGATAAAAGTTTAAAGATCATCGTGTATTATCCTTTCTCTTTTAGAGATTTAAAAGCGGTTAAGGAGTTTTTTATAGCCTTCTGTTAAAGGATGATTTACAATAAAATCCCAACCTAAACCTTGACTTAGCCTTTTTTAGCTTTAAAATTAATTTAGAGAAATGGACTTTCCCCTATTATCCAGAGCTGGGCGGGTCAAGATTAACTAAAAAGGATTGATGTTTATGACTGATTTAAACGGTATTAAAAGAACCTACACGTTTAAACTAGAGTCAATGTTCAAAGCCTCTAAGAAGACCCTTTTCGTTTTTGAGGATAACCCACCTAAACCACCTAGCTCGCTACTTGAGAAGATTGTTGACAAGATAGCTTATCCTAAGAGGCTTAAGGAACCTGAGAAAATTGTTGAGAAGCTCATTAAAGGAGAGAAGCTACGTTTTGAGCTCGGAAAACTTGAGCGAGAGGTAAAGGATTTAGAGGATCTGGATAAATTAGCTAGGGATTGGGGACTGAGCTCTCCTGAGGAGGAGATCATCCTCCCTAACTGGGCTAGGGGAACTGAGAGGACTGTTGATTCTAAAAGCTCTCAAGATGGTTTCCTCCTAAGTGATAGCAAGGTTGACGCTTTCCTGAAGCCTGAAATCACTAAGGGAGTAAAAGGCGCTATCAGATTCCTTGAGCTAGGAATATCACCTGAGAAAGCGATAAACTCCATAGTTGAAGAGAAGTTCAGGGAGATCAAGGAGATAGCTCCTGAGATCGCTAAGCTCTCTGATGAGGAGCTGAGGGCGAAAACCTTGGAGTTTAAGAAAAGAATTGCTAAAGGAGAGGATATGCTCTCAATACTTCCGGAAGCCTACGCAGTTGTCGCGGAAGCTGCTAAGAGGGTTCTAGGATACTACCCCTACGATGTCCAGTTTAAAGGTGCTATAGCCCTCGCTTTAGGAACAATAATAGAAATGAAAACAGGTGAGGGTAAGACGTTAACCTCTACCATGCCTATATACCTCCACGCTCTTCTAGGACGTGGCGTGCACGTAGCTACCGCTAACGAGTACTTAGCAAAGAGAGATGCCCAGAACATGGGAAAAGTCTTTCAGTTTCTAGGACTCTCAACGGGTTATGTAATTCCAGGTATGTCCCCTCAGGAGCGAAGAGAGGCTTATAGGAAGGATATCACTTACGGGACAATAGAGGAGTTTGGATTTGACTTCCTCAGAGACACACTCGCTACATCAGAGGACCAAACCCTTCAGAGAGGTAGGGAGGTCCTGCTAGTGGATGAGGCTGACTTCGTTATGCTAGATGACGCGGTTACCCCTTTGATAATATCCGGTCCTGGTGGAGATGGCTTCTCTCCACAGCTCCTGAAAACCGTTGATAAAGCTATTAAAACTCTTAAGAAGGATGTTGACTTTAAGGTAGATGAGAGATATAGACGAGCTTACCTGACAGATGAAGGGATATCAAAGCTGGAGAGGATCTTAAAGGTAGATAACCTCTATGACCTCAAGAATTTTGATCTGCTGTGTGCTGTGGATAACGCTCTTCAGGCTAATTATGTACTCAAACGAGACGTTGACTATATAATTGAGGGGGGAAAAGTTAAACTAGTTAGTGATAAAACTGGGAGGATAATGGACGGTAGGACATATTCTTTTGGACTTCAGCAGGCTATAGAGGTCAAGGAAGGCTTGGAGATCACACCATATAACTCTACCCTAGCGAGGATATCAATTACGAACTACATAAAGTCCTATCGCAAGGTAATGGGTATGACCGGTACGGCTATGAGCTCTAAGGAATTCTTTGGGAAGGTTTATGGACTGCCTGTTGTACCTATACCAACGCATAAACCGGTTATAAGAAAAGACCACAAGGATATCGTCTTTAGAACACGCGCAGAAAAGTACGATTACCTACTTAAACTAGTTAAGAAACTACATAACATAGGTAGACCAATCCTGATAGGAACTACTAGCGTGGAGGAGTCAGAGAGGATCTCAAAGCTATTAAGAGAAGCAGGTATCCCTCACCAGGTGCTTAACGCTAAGTACCACGAGAGGGAAGCTGAGATCATAGCGAAGGCTGGTCAGAGAGGAGCTGTAACTGTTGCTACTAATATGGCTGGTAGGGGTGTTGATATCAAGCTACCTGAAGAGGTGAAGAGATTAGGTGGACTTTTCGTCATAGGTACGGAACACTCAACCTCTAAGCGGGTGGATGAACAGCTCAGGGGAAGAGCGGGTAGACAGGGCGATCCTGGGGATTCTGTCTTCATCGTATCACTTGAGGATGACATAATTAAAAGATATATCGGTGATGTCAAGGTTAAGCTTGATCTCTCATTTGGTACGGAGATATCTAGCAAGGCTACTTGGAGTCTATTTGAGAAAGCGCAGGAGAAAGCGGAGAGAGAACTTGAGGGAACTCTTGAGGAGCTCAATAAATACGACTCTAACGTTAACCTTTTCAGGGATTACTATCTCAAGTACAGGGATAAGGTTATGAAAGCTAAGAACCCTGAGGAGCTCATGAAACTCCTCCTAGAGGATTATTGGAAGCTATCCCAGGAGACATCTAGAGGATCTGAGGAGCTTTACAGGGCACTGGTGCCTTATAAGGATAAGGAAAAGCTTCTGAGTGATCTGCTGGATAGGTATAAGAAGCTCTATGGTTCTGACCCGGTTCCGTTGAAAAACGCTCTTTTAAGCGTTCTATCCATCAGGTGGGCTGAGTACACTGAGGGGATAGATGAGATGAGGAGATTAGCTAGTTTCAGGGCATTAGCTGGTGAGGACCCTGAGACAGCCTTCAGGAGGATAAGCTCAGAGGAGTTCGGTAAGGTTATCGCTCTTAGCATCAGGGATCTCTTCTGGAGCCTCCTAACCGGAAACGGTCAATCTAGGGAGGTTTAGAGATGGGGCTGAAAGTAGGGAAAGTTTTAAGCGGAGTAGGGAAGCTCTTAAGAACACTTAGGGTATCTGGAAGGGAAGTGAAACCTAAGGAAAATCCTGGAGAATCTAGCCTCATATCTCCTGATAGCGCTAAGGTAAAGCTTGAAGGTGGAGATCTAGAGGTAAAACCTATCTCAGGGGGATCTGGGGTTAGCCCCCTGGTGAAGGTAGTGGCATCAACGCTCATCAGTATTAGTACAGCTTCTGCTTGGGCAACTGCCAATGCTTCAACTAGCCTTTATCTTAAGCATCTAGAGACCTCTTTAACCTCTGAGAGCTCTAAGCGCTCTGAGTATTCCTCTAGGGAGATAGTTGAACTGCTGACTAAGTTATCTGGTAAGAATGCTTCAGGGCTCTTGGGGAAAATTCAATCTAGTGATGGGCTCCGATCCTCTCTCTCTAGGTTGATTACTTTCCTTAAGAGTGATAATTTCCCGAGGAGGTTAAAGGAGATCGCTCCAGATGAGTCCCCAGAGGTTTTTTCTAGGAAACTTCTGAGAGACCTAGTTGAGGTCTTGGAACACCCTGACAGGATAACTCAGGATCGCAAGGGTACATGTGGAGCTACAGTGGCAGAGAGAGCTTTAGCAGAGAGGTTGCCAGGTGAGTACGTGCGAATCCTCACTGATCTCTTAGTAAACGGGAAGACTAAGCTTAGAAATGGTGCGGTGATGAGCTTAAACCTAGGTGGTCTTCATAATGCTAAGGGAGAGCGAGACACTAGATATCTGCCCTCAAGAATTCTCCAACCCTCTTTCACTGACTTCGCTAACGGTCCTTTCACTTATGATGACGATAAGGAGATTCAGGTGATAAAGTTTTCTGATGGCAAGAGCTTTACCGTACACTCATCTGGTTTAGCTGCAGGTGAAGAAGCTGACTTGCTTCAGGCATTGTTTGGAGCTAATTATAAACTCTTAGAGTTCTCAGAAAACAGCGATTACAATAAGAAGATCCTTAAAGAGCTTCTCAAAGAGGAGTACCGAAGAGGACGTGGAAGGTTTCCGGTTGTAATCACTGTTAACTTCGTTACCGATGAGGAGTTAAAGAGAGGAGTAGATGGTGGCCACTTTCTTGAGCTTAAAAAAGTAGAAGAGAACTCCGTTATTTTAAGTAATCCCTGGGGGGAATCACCGAAGCTCTACGAGATATACCCTAACTTCAAGAGAGAAGGAGGTCCTCCGAGGGAGCCTGACGGTAGCGGGAGATGGGGATACATAAGGGTTAAAGATAGCGATCTCCTAAAGAGGTTAAAGCCTCTCAGGGGAGCTAACAATTACCTAATTGTACCAGAGGAAGCCTTAGAGAACCGTTTAACTGAATAGAGAGTTGTACTAAGTGATAGGAAAAGTATGAATCCTGCTTCATTAAGCTCAATGAACATTGTTATTGCTTGAAGTCTTCTTTCTCCTCTTTCTAGTGTACATTCTCCTGTCAGCTATCTTTATTAGCTCTTGGATATCGGTGGAGTCCTTAGGGTACTCGGCTACACCCCAGGAGAAGCTTAAGGGAAGCTTTAAGTTATTGGGTAGTATGATATGTTTCAGCATGTTACTTAAGCGGTTCATCAGCTTCTCTGCTAGTCGCTTCCCAACATCTAGTAAGACTATCACGAACTCATCTCCACCATATCTTATGAAGAAATCTTTTCTCTTGAAGTTCTTGAGGATCTCCTGAGCGAAGAACTTCAAGTAGAGATCTCCTATCAGATGCCCGTATCTATCATTAACCTCTTTAAAATTATCTAGATCTAGCATTATCACTGAGTACTTGTCCACCTTAGCCTCTTCCCTTAGTTTCTTAGGTAGGATAACCTCAAGAAATCTCCTGTTGTAGGCTTTAGTTAAGCTGTCTGTTATCGCTCTCTGCTCGGTCCAGATGAGCTTCTCTATTATACCTCTCCAGAAGATGTCTATAAC
>JALUEN010000141.1 GCA_027052755.1 bacterium
TATAGATAACCCAGGATCCCAGAGTTAAGGTGAGGATAGCAAGCCCTAGAGGAGATATTAGTAACGAGATGATCTCACTGATAACAGCTCTTAGGAGCATCTCATCTCCTCCAGGTTACTAGGCTGAGATATATCACGTTCTATCAGGATCTCTTAATCCTCAGAACTTTAAATATCTCAGCGTACACCTCAGGTGGAATTTGAAAAACTCTTATCTCTTTCAAGGTCTTCTCATCTAGATCAAGTGAAGAGGTTAGTAGTTCAAGAGCTTCCTCCTCAGTGAGCTTCCACCTAGACAAATATCCCTTTGTCCTAAGTGCTTTTAGGAACTTACGTTTCCTCCCAAATGTGAAGAGACTTCTCACAAACGAGAAGTACTCCTCCCTATATTTAGGGGTCCAGAGGTTCTTATCCTTACGAGTCAAGAGAGCAATTTGGGAGAAAACCTTAGGCGGGGGGATGAATATCCAGGGAGGAATCACTTCCTTAGGTTCTACGTTAAAAAAGGTGCTTATACCCACTGAGAGGAAGCTGTACTCCTTCATATCTGTGGTCGCTGTCAGCTTAACAACTACCTCTCTCTGGAAGGTCATTGCGCTAAGGCTAACGACCTCTAGGTTCTCCACTAGCTTCCTCAGGATAACTCCAGTTATGTTAAAGGGGATATTACCCAGGACTTTAAGGGATTTAACCCCCTCTTCCTGAGCTATCTCCTTAAGGTTCACCTCTCGGATATCCCCGTGAACTACTTTGAGATTAGGGTACTTTCCAAGTCGCTCTATTAGATTCATACAGAACCTGTAATCCTTCTCAATAGCGTAGAGCCTTCTAGGCGATGCCTCAAGTATAAACCTGGTTAGTGTACCAGTCCCGGATCCAAACTCAACAACTACGTCCTCAGAGGTGATAGAAGCGTGCTCCACAATTCTCCTGAGGTAGGAAGGGTCTTTCAGTAGGTGCTGTCCAAGTGATTTCCTAGGTTTTATGTAAACCCTACGCCATACGTCCCTCTCGCCCTCTTCTAAGGCTTCCTGAACGCTAGAGGGGAGGAGATCTATTATATCTCCTAAATCCTCAGATAAATCCTCAGAAGTTTCCCCCTTAGGGGATCCCCTGTCTCTTAACTGCTGTGCTTCCTCAAAAATATTATACTCCTCCATACCTGCAAAAAACTGCTATAAGATATAAGCAAGAGATAAAGTCCCTGTCTCTAAACCTTATAGCGAATTAGATAGCGTTAAAAGTTTTAAAGCTCAGGGACAAAGGGCAAGAGTCCCATTATCCTGGCTCTCTTAATAGCCGTGGTAACCATCCTCTGGTGCTTAGCACAGTTACCGGTAACCCTTCGCGGGAGTATCTTCCACTTCTCGTTCACGAACTCTTTTAAAAGCCCTACCTTCTTATAATCCACGTATTCTACCTTTCTCTCACATAACCTACACTTCTTCCTCTTCCTCCTAGGCATTAGTATCACCCCTATTTCGGGATATGCTAAAAACCTTCATTATCTCCTCTTCTATACAGGATCCCCTTATACCTCTCTCAAGAGGTGCTAAGTCATAATTTAGTCCTCATCAGAGATTCCCATCTTATTAGCTATGTAATCCACTAAGTCTTTAAGTGTTACTAAGTTCTGAGCGTCCTCATCAGGTATGGCTACTCCGAACTCATGCTCTATCTGCATCATTATCTCTATAACGTCAAGGGAATCGGCACCTAGATCATCTGTAAACTTTGAGTCCATGGTAACATCCTCAGGCTTAACGTGGAGCTTCTCAACAATGATATCTCTCAGCTTCTCGTAGAGATCTTCCCTGCTGCTAACCTTAACCATTTCCTGTCCCCCCTTGAATATCTAGTTTCCTCTGATCTACTTTATCCTCCCTTAAGGGAATTAACCATCTCAATTAATAGAAGACCCTGGTCAGCTCCCATAGCTCTTGAGGAACCAGTCTAGGTGATTTCTCCCTAACCTCCGTAAGTGGGACCTCAACAATGGATATACCCTGAAGACCTACCATGATACCAGATTTTCCTCCCTGAAGGGCATCCACAGCTGCAACTCCAAATCTGGTTCCCAACAGCCTATCAAAGACCACAGGGCTACCTCCTCTCTGAACGTGGCCTAACACCACATGTCTAGCCTCAAAGCCTTGCTCTTTAAGGTAATCAGCTATCCTCATAGCTATACCTTTCTTCTCAAGTCTAACATGGCCAAAAGCATCCCTTTCCTCAACCTTAACCTTATTCTCTATCTCTGGTATTTTGACACCCTCAGCCACAGCCACAATGCTAAACCTCTTCCCTGAATCGTATCTCCTCTTAACGTGAGCGACCAATTCATCTAAGCTAGGTTGAACCTCAGGGATCATTATCCAATCAGCACCACCTGCTAGTCCACCGTATAGGGTGAGCCAACCAGCTTCTCGTCCCATAACCTCAACCACTATAACCCTTCTATGGGACCAAGCGGTGGTGTGAAGTCTATCTATAGCGTCAGCCACATATGTTACAGCTGAGAAGAAGCCTATACAGTAATCAGTACCATAAACATCGTTATCAATAGTCTTAGGAATTCCTATGGTTTTAAACCCCCTGTTGTGTAGCTCAGCTGCTACTGAGAGAGTATCCTCTCCTCCTATGACTATTAAAGCATCTAACTCATTCTTTCTCAAGTTCTCCAGGATCTTCTCATAGCCATTAGGTATCTTCGCCGGGTTCGTTCGAGAGCTTCCAAGGATAGTTCCTCCCACGTGAAGTATCCCGCTAACGCTATCAGGTGTGAGAGGTTTGGTGAGGTTCTCAATTGGTCCACGCCAACCCTCTAGAAATCCTAGAACTTGGTGTCCCAGCTCATATGCTCGTCTAACCACTGCTCTTATCGCAGCGTTCAATCCAGGGCAATCCCCACCGCCAGTCAACAGCCCTATTCTCATCCCAGTCCCTCCTTCATCTTCTAAGCGATAACTCCCTCCTCAATGATCACTAAGTGGTATCTTCTTTTTCCGAAACCTTTCTCCTTCAAGGATTACCTATCCTCTTATCGCTTGCTTTTCTTTAGAGCCTCTAGTTGGCTCTTTAACTCTTTAAGTCTCGCTGCATATTCCTCGTCCGATATCTCTCCTATCTTTCTCAGCATCCTTAATTTTTGTATCTCTTTCATGATCTGAGATTTACTTAACTTCTGTTTCTTCTTCGCAATCTCAGCCCCTTGTCCTGAGGGTATTTCCGCTTCAACCTTCTCCTTCTTAACCTTAACCTCACCGGTTTCCAGATCTAGATCCAGCTCTATCTTCTCCTTCGGTTTAGTATCTATAGCCTTTATCTGCTGATCCAAAATCTTCTCCAGGTTAACCTTTTTCATCTCCTTAGGCCCCTTAGATA
>JALUEN010000142.1 GCA_027052755.1 bacterium
TTAGATAAGCCTGAGATCTTATCTGTTAAAGATCTCAGCGCCTCGCTAAATGGAAATGAGATACTCCGAAGGATTAACTTTTCCCTTAAGGAGGGTGAGGTTTTAGCCCTGTTTGGTCCAAACGGTGTTGGGAAGTCAACCCTCTTGAGAGTTCTCATGGGGATAGGACCCTATGAGGTAGGCGGTGAGGTTCTCTTTAAGGGAAGGGATTTGCTCCAGCTACCTCCTTTTGAGAGGGCTAAGTTAGGTTTAGGCTTAGCCTTCCAGGGACTACCTAAGTTTAAAGGACTTAGGTTGATAACTGTGGCTGAGGAGATAGCTAGGAGGTTCAACCAGCCTAAGGAGCGGATAAGGGAGTTGGCTAGTCAGCTAGGTATAGAGAACCTCCTGGAGCGTGAGGTGGGTAGGGGGTTCTCTGGTGGACAGGTTAAGAGAGCAGAGCTGATGTTGACCTTGCTCCAGGACCCTGACCTGGCTATGATTGACGAACCTGATTCAGGGGTGGACTTGGATGGTATAAAGGTTATCGGTAAGGTCCTGAATGATTTCCTCCAGAGAAATGAGCCTCAGCCTAAGAGAAAGAAGAGTGCTATAGTGATAACTCATAACGGCGCTATACTTGAGTGGCTTAAGGCTGATATGGGAATGGTCATCATCAACGGTGTCTCCTTATGCTATCAGAACCCAGTTTACATCTTGGATATGATCTCCTCTAAGGGGTATGAGGAGTGTTTAAGGTGTTTGAATAATTAGGATGACAGGGGGGAGGCTTTATGAGTACGAGGTTGACGGATAATCTGCCAGATGAGGTCTTGAAGGCTATAGAGGAAGTTGGTTTAGATAAATACGGTTTTGATAGCTCAAGCTACTACCTGAAGGATGAGACCGAGTTCCAGATAGAGACCGCTAGGGAATCAGGGCTCATAGTAACCTCAATTAAGGAGGCTTACCGAAAAGGTTGGTTGGATAACTACTTGTATACCTTGGTGAAACCTTATGTCCCGCCTGAGAAGCTTCAGGGTGGGTTCTTCATAAGGGTACCTAAGGGTTTGAAGGTCTCTCAACCTCTAACCACCTGTTTTCTATTAACTAAAGATATGGAGCAGTACGTGGCTAACGTGATAGTGGTAGAGGAAGGCGCTTCGCTGGATCTGTTCGTAGGTTGCTCAAGGGTATCTTATAACATCAAGGGTGGAAAACACCTAGCTACTACCGAGGTCTTCGTTGGCAAGAACGCCTCATTCACCTACTCTATGATACACATGTGGGCGCCTGATACTGAGGTTTATCCTAGAACTGGTGCATTAGTGGAGGAGAACGGTAAGATAGCTTTCAACTACGCTTCTTTAAGGGAGATAAGGAACCTGGTATCTAACCCTAAGATCAAGCTTAAAGCAAACGCTGAGGCTACAGTGAATAACCTCATATACCTGCCTAAAGGCGCAATTGATATGGGTGGAGTAGCTGAGCTCTTGGGAGAGGGAGCTAAGGCTAAGCTGATCTCCAGGATGGTAGTCAAGGACGGACACGGTATAACTAGGGGACTTATTGTGGCGTCATCCCCGAAGGTAATAGGCCACATAGAGTGTGATGGTATGATACTTAGCGATAAGGGGAAGCTAACTACCCTGCCAGGCTTGGAGGCTAATTACTCTGATGTTCAGTTGACACATGAGGCTAGTATAGGCAAGGTATCTGATGAGGAGTTAGAGTGGTTGGTGGCCAAGGGGTTCACTGAGGAAGAGGCTCTAGAATTGATCGTGAAGGGTTTCCTAGATCCTGCTAGCTTGGATATGCCTGAGTCTATAAAACTAGCCTTTAAGGAAGCGCTAGGTTTGAGCGATAAAGGATATGAGAAGCTGATGAGAGAAGGACTTCTCTAGGAAGATGACTCTCCTAAGAGGTAACCTGAATGCCTGAGTAACTGGAGGAGGGATAAACAGTGGTATCTGATAATGGCGCGTCTGAGGGGAAGAGTTATAAGGCAGGGTTTGTAGCTATAGTTGGGAGACCTAATGTGGGGAAATCAACGCTTCTCAACTACATCTTAGGGTACAAGCTGGCTATAGTAACCCCTAAACCTCAGACTACGAGAACGAAGATATTTGGTGTTAAGACCTTGGATAACGCTCAGTTGGTCTTCGTTGATACCCCTGGCTTCCATAAACCCGTTAACATCCTTGGCAAGAGGATGGTAGATCACTCTAAGGAGGCCTCTGGTGAAGCTGATGTGATACTGATGCTAGTTGATGCCTCTGAACCCCTTAAGTCTGAGGATTATGAGCTCCTAGATTATATCTCTAACTTTAAAGCTCCTAAGATACTTGCCCTAAACAAGGTAGATAAGGTTAAGGATAAGCGGGAGCTTCTCCCTAGAATGGAGGAGATAATATCTACTGGGCTCTTTGCTGAGGTTATCCCCATCTCAGCTGTCAAGGGAGATAACGTGGATAAGCTCCTTGAGGTGCTAATAAAATACCTGCCAGAATCTCAGGGGCCTCTCTTTCCTGATGAGGATACACCTCTACTGAGTCAGCAGTTTTACATCAGCGAGATCATCAGGGAGAAGATCATGAGGTTAACCCACCAGGAAGTACCCTACAAGACAGCTGTTCACGTGGAGTCAATTGAGGATAAGGGAAACTTGATCGTGGTAAGAGCTACTATATACGTTGAGAAGCCTGGACAGAAGGCTATAATGATAGGAAAAGGTGGAGCTATGATAAAGAAGATCGGAACTTACGCTAGAGAGGAGCTGGAGCTGGTTTTCGGTAAGAAGGTTCACCTGGAGCTCTGGGTTAAGGTAAAGCCCAAGTGGACAGCTCAGGAGGACTTCTTGAAGGCAATAGGTTACTAAGCTTGCTTTAGATGAGGTGATAGTTATGAAGGGCTTAGAAAGCGAAGCTCTTAAGAAGCTTAGCTATGAAGAGGTTAAGGATTTAAAGCTATCATCTCCTAGGTTATTCTCGGCAACACATGATGAGATCTTAAGGGGAGTAACCAGCGATATATACTTTCTACGAACCGAGTACCTGCTTAGGAAGAGCGGATACGCCGACGTTGAGGTAGTAGCTGAGATATTTGCTAGGGAAGGAGGAGTTATGGCAGGTACTCAAGAGGTTATCAACTTAGCTCGGATGTTGAACCTACCCGTTAAGATAGAGGCTATACCTGAAGGAGAGCGGTTTGAGGCAAAGGAAGTGGTAATGAGAATTCATGGTAGGTACGTTGATTTCGCTATATATGAGACCCCCATCTTAGGAATACTAGCTTCCTCCAGCGCTTGGGCTACAGCCGCTAGGGAGTGCAGAGAGGCTGCAGGTGATAAGCTCCTACTGGTGTTCGGCGCTAGACACCTTCACCCAGCTGTGGCGCCCGTGATGGAGAGGTCTGCGATAATTGGTGGTGTTGATGGGGCTAGCTGTGTTTTAGGAGCTCTGCTAGCTGGGAAGGCACCTACCGGTACTATGCCACATGCTTTCGTTATAGTTATAGGCGATACTGTGAGGGCTGCGAGGATATATGATGAGTTGTTAGATGACTCAGTTCCTAGAATTATACTTGTTGATACCTTTAAGGACGAGGTGGAGGAGACCCTAAGAGTAGCATCTGAGTTCAAGGAGAGGTTAATGGGGATTAGATTGGATACACCCTCAGAGCGTGGCAGGGTAACACCTGAGCTGGTCAGGGAGGTAAGGGCTTGGCTAGACCTGAAGGGATACAGGTGGGTGAAGATCTTTGTCTCAGGAGGATTAAACCCTGAGAGGATAAGGATTCTAAGCGAAGCTGGAGCTGATGGTTTTGGCGTAGGGGCTTATATATCTAACAGGCCTCCGATAGAGATGACCATGGACTTAAAGGAGGTTAACGGGAAACCGATAGCTAAACGTGGTAGGCTACCTGGACTGACCACTAACCCTAAGCTTAAGTTGGTTTACCCATAACAACTTGAGGAGAGGGTTTCAGTTACTAGCTGGAAAATAAATCTTGAGGAGGTGTACTGGAAATCGTTTTAAGGGGGGAAATCTATGGACTTTTTTCGCAAGGCCTTCAAGAAGAAGAAGGTTCCTAAAGGTAAAGACTGCCCTTATTCCAGGAAGGCGATGAAACCTAAGGGCGATAGAGTTCTGTCCGTTTGGATGTGTACCGCTTACATCCCTAACTTTGAGTTATCTCCGGATTTTAAAGAGTGCGAGAAGTGTACCGTTTATGAGACGATATTATCTAACCCTGGTGTGTGTAAGTACTTTACCCCATTAGATTTCAAGGGACCAGGGGGAACCACTAGGTATTACTGTAAGCTCTTAAAGAGGAAGGACATAAAGCTGGAGACCTGTACGCCTAGGTTCTGTAAGTACTACGAGCAGAGGCCTAGGGGAGCCCTCTAGTTTTCCTCAGACTCGTTTAAGCTTAAGGTCTGAAGACATCTCAGGAAAGCCTCTGACCAGAGCTCACCTGCGAAGAGTATCTCCTTTTTGGATTCCTCCGCTTTAGCTACCAGCTCTAAGATCAACTTCTCATAGGTGTCATCCCTACTTAGAAGTACTAGATTACCCAGGTATATGATAAGCCCTCTCTTCCCTTTATCAGTTAAGTTAGCTCTCAGCTCATTTAAGATATCTCTCAGGTCGCTCATTGACCACGGCTTTACTAGGTGATAGCCTATACCATCTGCGAACTCCTCTAGCTCCCTTAAGGATCTAAGGGATAACCTCCAGGTCAAACCTTCTTTAAGGGCTTGAGTGAAGGGGAGATCACCGTTAGCTATCAACACGAGACGGGAGGAACCTTTATCTAAGTTAACCAAGTTTATCACCTTTCTGATCACTTGAGGGAAATACGTTCTAGGGTAGAAATTCTCAGTGAGACCTCTTATTTCCTAGGAGGGGTTATAAATTGGATTACTTAGGAAGAGGTTTGATTCTAATAGGGATTATATCTATAACCCTTGGAGTTCTGCTCCTCATCCTCTCTAGAATACCGTTTGGATCTATACCGGGAGATATCATCATCAAGAGGGAGAACTTCACGCTGATCGTACCGATAGGTACCTCACTGATCCTCTCACTCCTACTTAGCGTCTTCCTGAGCTTGATTCTAAACCTCTTTTTGAGGGGTGGTGGACATTAAGACTGATTCTAAGAGAAACTTAGCTTTAGAGAGGGTTAAGGAGAGGATCAGGTGGCGCCTCAGATTAAAGCTCTTGAGGGCTATCCTCTTTGTAGTGATATTAGTGGGGCTGTTCATATCCTGGGATAAACCCAGTGAGTGGACGAGGATAGTGGTTTTCGCCTCAGCGATAGCTTACTGGAGTTTAGGGATCATATCCTCAAAGGATAAATGGGAGAGATATCTATATAAAATTGGAGTAGGGGTTAGCTTGCTCTTAATGACGTTTGAGGTATTCACTTTCCTGCTATCCCTTTGGAGATCCAGTATGTAGGGTAATGCTCTTTCCTTTGAGGAAGTAAAGCTTGACTAGGAATATGTAATCCCCAGGTGGTGCGAGTTTCCCGTTAGGTAGCCTTTGATCCCATTCCTCAGAGAACCTTATCACCTGATTGGGTTGGATAACTAGCTTCTTAGGGGTTTTCTTGTATATCTTGCCAAAGCTTGACCTCCAGACATCTATGTAGAGGTTAAACAGCCCTAGGTGATAGATTCTCTTAACTATGAACTCGTACATCTTCTCTGATTCGAAGTATAGAGCTACCTGTTTGGGGCTCTTGTTGACTATAACCAGGGTCATCTTTATGGGTTCCCCTCTATAGGCTTCTTTCTTAGAGACGAAGAACTTGAACTCTAGTTCAGGGGTGGAAACCTGCTCTACAGGGTTAAGGAACTGAGCGTTTATGAAGTTGAAAACTACTGCGGCTACTATATAAGCTCCTAAAAGTAATATTAAAGCTAATAGAAACGGGTTTAGCTTCCTCCTCTCTGTTTCGGGGTATATGTTATAGGTGTACTCCTCATCCTTAGTTTCTCCAGTAACTATTTTCACCAGTTTCTTGTACTTGACCATAGACTTCACTCCTTACTCTCCTAAGAGAGCCTTCTTTAAATTCCTGAGGTCATCATGGACCTTAGGAGTCGTTAAACTCTTCGCTATCTTTTGGTAGGCGTGCATCACCGTTGAGTGATCTCTCCCACCGAACTCCTCACCTATGGTTTTAAAGGGTAATCCTAGTAGATCCCTCATCAAATACATAGCTATCTGACGAGGATATAGCACTCTCTTCTCCCTCTTTGAGCTTATCAGATCCTCTACAGTGATACCAAAGTAGTTGGCCACCTTTTCCTTAATTATCTTAGGAGTTAAATCAATGGTCTCATCGGCTATCAGGTTCTTCAAAGCTTCCTTAGCTATGTCAAGCGTTACCACTGTCTGGATATCTGTGGACTTGATATCCGCGTAAGCTAGAACCCTCTTCAGAGCGCCCTCTAACTCCCTAACGTTGTTTCTAAAGTGCTGAGCTATGTAATCCAAGACCTCTTCCTCCACTATTACCTTATCGTAGATCTCCAGCTTCTTCTTGAGAATTGCTTTCCTGGTCTCAAAGTCAGGAGGTTGGACGTCAACTATTAACCCGCTCTCAAACCTAGATCTAACCCTCTCCTCTAAGAGCCTTATGGCTTTCGGAGGGCGATCTGAAGCTATCACTATCTGTTTCCCCTTCTCATAAAAGTCGTTGAAGGTGTGGAACAGCTCCTCTTGAGTTCTTTCCTTGTTCTCTATGAACTGTATATCATCTAATAGTAGCACATCTGTTTTCCTGTACTTGTTGTGGAACTCCTCTAAGGTCCTCTTTCGTAGCATTGCATTTATCAGATCGTTAGTGAACTGTTCTGTAGTGGAGTACAGGACTTTAATATCTGAGCGCTTCTTTAAGATGTAGTTACCGATTGCTTGAAGTAAATGTGTCTTTCCTAAACCTGCTTTCCCGTAAATGAACAGGGGGTTGTACCTTCTCTGACTGTCAGTTACCACTGATTGAGCTACTGTTAAGGCAGCAGCGTAGGCGAACTGGTTCCCGCTTCCTGTAACGAAGTTATCAAACGTGTACATAGGGTTAAGTAGTGAGCCGGTAACCTCCCTCAGGGATTCGCCTGGAGGTTGAGGCTCATCAAGGAGTACCTCTGCTTCCCACTCTGACCCTAGGTAGTGGACTACTAACTCGCTTAGCTTATCTAGATATGATTCTTTTATCAGCTCATAAGTCTCTTTATCACCGCTAACTAGCTTGAGCTTCTTCTCTTTTTCATCTAGAAAAGCCCTACTGAATTGAAAACATAACTGATAACCGAACTCTCCTAGGCTAGAGATCACATCATCTAGGAATTCTCTTGGAAGTTTCATGCTATTTCCCCTCTCCTTTTCTTTTCTTTAATTAAGATTTGTTTCCTTGAGTTTCCCCAAGTTCCTACTGAAGTCCAGCGTAGTACTTTAATACCTTGACCTTTTAACCTAATCTCCCTTTCAGCTGTCTTTGGGAACTTCAGCTTAAGTGAGCGAGAGGGAAAACCACCCCTAATTTATATAACCTCAGGTAAGGAGTAAGTCCTTAAGTCCCTTTTTTACAACTTTAAAAAAATGTTAATTGACAGCTAGCTCCTTAAGGTTATAATTTTCTATGAAACCTAAAAATTCTATAGGAGGGAGATGTCATGTTCGGTATAGGTTTTAACGCTTGGAACTACACATCTGTTTTCGGTTTAGGGGTAAGTAGCGTGGCCCCCTTTTACGCTGGCTTTTCAGGAATAGAGAGTCTCGGCTTCTCTGGAGTAGGAGCTGGTTTCGGTTTTAACTTCGGCTATGATAGTTATATCGGGCTAGGTGGATTATTTAACGCTTTTGGAATGGGAACATTCTCAGGTTTCTCTGCTGGATTGGGCTATAACTTATCACATCTACGTGCTTCCTATGAGAACTTGACGATGACACCGATATACAGGGATGTCATAGAGAGGAGAGCGGTTTACAAGGAGGTCCTTGAGAAGAAGTTGGTTCAGCAAGCTGAGAAAAGGAAGATGAGGGATTACTTCCTGGAGCACACCTCAAACGGCGTTACTAGAACTCACAGCCCTATAATACTTGACCTAAACGGTGATGGTAAGTTTGACGTAACAGATAAAGATCCACGCAAAGAGGGTAGGATAGACGGGAGGACTGTGAAATTTGATATCGCTCCAGATGAGGCTACTTGGAGCTATAGGAGCTTCTACTCTGGAAGAGCTATATATAACAAGCTAACTCCAGAGCAGAGAAAAGAGCTTAAGGAAAAGGGGCATATCACGCTGAAACCTAACCAGTTTAGGAGAGAATTAGGCTACAGGTATAGATACGCTAAGGAGAATGGGGAGATGGAGCTTAGATGGGAGAACGGTAAGCCTGTCGTCTATTACGGTAAGAAACAGGAGAAGGAGAACGTGGAGTGGCTCAAACCTGGAGCAAAGGATGGATTCCTGGTCTGGGATGTGGATGGAGATGGTAAGATAACCTCCTCTAAGGAGCTCTTCGGGGAGTACGATATAGACGGTAGGAAGAGGTTCAAAAACGGCTACGAGAAGTTGGCTCATTACTTTGATAAGAACAAGGATGGAGTTATATCAGGTGATGAGCTTAAAGGACTGAAGATATGGGTTGATAAAGATGCGGATGGAATTACGGATCCTGGTGAACTACGTGATCTCTCTGAATATAACATCACTAAGCTTAACACTAAGATGACAGATCCTAACAAGATGGAGTCAACCTTCACGGTGGGCAAGGATGTTTACAAGTACGAGAGGAGGAAGGTCTTAGCTGGCTACGAGGAGATTAGGAGGAGGGAGCTAGCGGGTTACCAACTTGATTATACTAAGATCTCCCTAGATTACGCTCAGATACAGCCCTATTACTGGTTTAACGCTTGGGCTGGAGCTTATGCCTGGGATATTTGGGCTGTCGTGTGATAGAACGGCTCTTTATCCTTGTTAGAAAGCCTGTTCCCTTCTAAGTTTACTAAGTTTAAAGGTAATTGCTTAGGAAACACTGTTCGCCTTCTTTAGAGGTTTATCCCTAGAAAGGTTGAAAAACTCTATATAGTTTCCAATCAGATAGAAGGTGATCAGGATGTTATCTCCCTCTGCCCTAATCCTCATAGCTTTCTCAGCATGGATAGCTAGATCCCTAGTAGATCTCATCCTTGAGAAAAGATTTAAGATATCCCTGGAGCCTGGAGGAGTTAAGGATGTTAGTCAGAGACCATATCTGAGAATTGGATTTGTTAGGATAGACCTATACGAGTTACGTGATTGGTGTGAGAGTATAATGATAGCTGCTATCCTAGCCTTTATCGTAGTTACTTATGTGGCTAGGACATTTATTATCCCCTCCTCATCCATGGTCCCTACATTGCAGATCGGTGATGTGATCCTGGTGGATAAGTTAGGGGTTAGGTTCACGGGAATAAAGCGGGGAGATATCATAGTTTTCCACCCCCCTATTCCTAATGAGACTAGGTTCTTCGTTAAGAGGGTTATCGGGCTTCCCGGTGATGTGGTTGAGGTTAGGGATAGAAAGGTTTTCATAAACGGTATCCCAATATCTGAGCCTTACGTTAAGGAAGAACCTCTCTACACCTTTGGTCCTGTCACCGTCCCTCCAGGAGAGTACTTCGTTTTAGGAGATAACAGGAATAACAGTTATGATAGTCATGCTTGGGACTACCCATTCGTCTCCAGGAAGATGGTTGAGGGAAGGGTAGTGATGATAGTCTTCCCTCTTCGCAGGATTAGGATTATCCGCAGGCCAACCTATAGGAACTTGATGGTTGGTCTTAGGGAAGGTGTAGGACTATATCTGGGAAACTTAAATAATATATTCCATACTCTCTGGAGACTACCACTTTATGGAGGTGAGGTATATGCCATTTATACCAGAGGGGTTTAGGAATGAACCCTTTACTGACTTCTCTAAACCTGAAAATCAGGAGAAGATGAGAAAAGCTTTTGAGAAGGTGGAGAAGGAACTGGGGAAGGAATACCCACTAGCTATCGGTGGAGAGGAGATATACAGAGATGAGAAGTTCCAATCCATAAACCCAGGGGATACAAGACAAACTATAGGTACGTTCCAAGTGGCTAGTTTAGAGGATGTAGACAAAGCTGTTAGGACAGCTTACAACTCTTTTAATAGCTGGGCTAAGCTCTCTCCTTATGAGAGGGCAAATACAATGCTTAGAGCTGCTGAGATAATGAGACAGAGGAGGTATGAGCTGGTAGCTTGGATGGTTTTAGAAGTGGGTAAGAACTGGGCGGAAGCTGATGCTGACGTAGCTGAAGCTATAGATTACTTTGAGTACTACGCTAGGTTGATGAAGGCTATGGTAGATCAGAAACCTAAACTAGTTGAGTACCCTAAGGAGACGAATGAGTATAGGTACCTGCCACTCGGTGTTGTGGTAGTTATACCTCCGTGGAACTTCCCACTAGCTATCCCCACAGGTATGACTGTAGGTGCTTTAGTAACAGGAAATACTGTTGTACTTAAACCGGCAAGCGATGCTCCTATGATGGGGTGGCTCCTCTACCAAATCCTCAGGGAAGCTGGTGTCCCGGAGGGAGTTATAAACTATGTAACTGGACCTGGACCTAAGGTAGGCACACCACTAGTTCAACACCCTCTTACCAGGATGTTAGCTTACACTGGTTCTAAGAAGGTAGGTATAATACTCTATGAGGAGGCTAGCAAGGTTAGAGAGGGTCAGAAATGGCTTAAGAGGGCAATTACGGAGATGGGTGGAAAGGACGCCATTATCATTGACTCCTCCGCGGAGCTGGAGAAAGCGGTTAAAGCAACTGTGGTCTCAGCTTTCGGTTTCCAAGGGCAGAAGTGTTCAGCAGCTTCCAGGTTGATCGTGCTTGAGGATGTTTACGATAAGGTCTTAGAGATGCTCAAGGAGGAGACGGAGAAGATAGAGGTAGGGCTACCTAAGGAGAACTACTTCATGGGACCAGTGATCAACAAGAAGGCAGAGGACAAGATAATGAAATACATTGAGATAGGTAAATCCGGTGAAGGTAGGTTGATCACTGGTGGAGAAAAGGTTGACGTTGGATACCCTGGCTACTACATAAGACCCACTATCTTCGCTGATGTTGACCCGAAGGCTAGGATAGCTACAGAGGAGATCTTTGGTCCAGTCCTGGCTGTTATAAAAGCCAAGGACTTTGACCAAGCCCTGGAGATAGCGAACGACACGGAGTACGGTCTAACCGGAGCAGTTTTCGCTACGGATAGGTACAAGATAGAGAAGGCTAAGGACGAGTTCTTCGTAGGTAACCTATACATTAACAGGAAGTGTACAGGTGCTATCGTTGGCGTTCACCCATTCGGTGGTTTCAACATGTCTGGAACCGATAACAAGGCCGGTGGACCAGAGTACCTGCTCTACTTCACCCAGGCTAAGGCTATATCTGAGAAGTTAGATTAAGAGGATTAATTAAATAAG
>JALUEN010000143.1 GCA_027052755.1 bacterium
ATCTTGTATCTTTCTGTCCAGGAAAATTATTCTTCTACAAAAAAACAAATTGCAATTGCTATGAAAATTCCTCCATTTTATCTTTCAAAAATAGCTCAACAACTATACAGAAAGCGAATAATTGACATTACAAAAGGGCCTAAAGGGCTCACCCTTTTCTCCTCTGATCAGGTTTATAAGGTGCCTGCGCTGAAGCGAAGCGTTTACGATGTTACCGGTGCTGGGGACACTGTCCTCAGCGTTTTCTCCGCGCTAAGAGAGGTAACGGGAGATCCTCTCTTGAGCATATCTATAGCTACTGTAGCTGCTAGCTTGGTAGTCTCCAGGTTTGGAACTACTGCTATTAAGTGGAGGGAGTTGATGAGCTATGTTTCAAACCTTAGAGAGAAAGATCGTGCCCAACTGGGAAAGATTAAAATCCTTAGTGGAGTATCATAGGTCCCAGGGTAAGGTTATAGGTCTAACTAACGGTTGTTTTGATATCCTTCATGTGGGACACATTCATTATCTCTTAGAGGCGAAGAACTACGCTGATATATTAATTGTAGCCCTAAACTCTGATGAGAGCGTGAGGAGGCTTAAAGGACCAACTAGACCGATTCTCCCCTGGGAAGCTAGAGCTACTATCTTGGCTTCTCTATTCTTCGTTGACTATGTTACGATCTTTGACGAGGACACACCTCTAGATTTGATAGAGTACATTAAACCTGATATCTATTTTAAGGGAGGAGACTATGATATAGAGGAGATACCGGAATATGATCTGATGATGAGGCTGGGAGGGAAAGCTATATCCCTTACTTACGTTCAGGGATATTCAACTACCTCTATAATCCAGAGGATCTTGGAACTGTACAGTAGCAAGATTAAGTAACGCTTTTAAGGTTAGATGAGGTGATCTCCATGGATTTTAACGAGATCTCACACCTCCTAAGTGAGGCTATTAGACGAGGGGTTCCAGGAAAGTTAAACACAGCTAAGACTTCTAAGAAAGGAAAATCTAAGAGGGCTAGGGAATCTGCTGAGGCAGGTTCATCGGAAGTCTTTCAGGATGAAGTCTCCTTAGGTGAATATACCTATAAGGACGTTAACTGGGAGTTGTATAAGGAGGCTAGGGCTAGAAAAGAGGAGCCTGGAGATGAGGAGTTCCTTGAGGAGGATACTGGAGATGAAGGGAGCCAAGGAGAGCACCAGGGTTCTTGGGAGGAGAACTTATCTGAGTCAGATTCTTCAGATTCTTCAGATTTCTCAGACTCCACCGCGTTAATCTCTGAGGAAACCTCTGTGGAAGCTACCCCTGAGGGACATCAAAAGGACTCTATCTCTGAGGATATTGATGGCAGTAAAGCTAAGGAGGAATCAGGTGATGCTCCTTCTATAGTTACTGAGAGCTATCAACCCTTGATCATGGAAGCGGAGGAGTTTTACGGAGAAACATTGTCCTCCATGCTAGAGGAAGCACTGAGAGAGGAGGAGATCCAGGATCTATCCCCAGAGATCTTGGAAAAGGTTAGCTTAGAGCCAGGCGAGAGGGGCAGAAAATCTGGTATAACTATCTCAGGTTCAGAGGCTTTTAAGGTAAAGGTAGAGGAAGTAATTAATGGGTTACCTAGCTATGTTAGGAAGAAGCTGAGTGAACTAGGTCTGCGGATTACTCAGTCAGAGCAGAAAAAGTTCCTGATAAACGAAGGACTTATACTTTATCCACCTCCAGCAACTGCTCTGTGGGAATTTGAGCTTAAGATCCTGTTAGGGGTCGCACTGGATCTAGCTATCGGTGGAGGGGAGCTCTCGTCTAGGAGGAGCACCCTACTCAGGGATTCTATTAATGCTATTAAGTACCGAAGCGAGCGATTCCCATACCCAATCCTGAACCTTGATCCAGCTAAGGTGTTTAGCTATGCCTTCGCTTTTATAACTACCCCTAAGGGTAAGTTCAATTCCTCAAAGTTGGCGAGATCCTCTAGAACACTGTACAGGTACATGGTTAACCTACTGAGGTTATACGGTCAAGCTTAGGTTAGGTGAAGGGGGACCTAAGGTGGTTTTAAGTCGCTACCTGCTATATCTGGTACTACCTCTATTGTTTCTTCTATCGGGTAATTATGGGCTAAGCGGTTGTCTTACCAAGATTAAACTGACAGGTGAGCGCGGATACTTAAAAGTTTCTGTTGAGGAGATAGGATATATCAGAGACGGAGTCTTAAACATAGATCTTTTAACTGATAGACCTCTAAAAACTCTCCGGTTCATAAGATCTATCCCTCTGAGGAGGACTGAGAGGGCGATAGTAGAGGGACGGCCTTATTCCATATCAGGGAAGCTGGTAGATGTCTATGGAAAGGGGATTAGATTTGAGGATCTCCTCAGGGGAGATCCTCTGCTTGAGCTGAGGGGAGCAGGCGAGTTAAAGTATCTGTCGCTTAGGGTATGCCACTTAGATGAGGTAGTAGCCGTTAAAGAGAGCTATCAGAGAATCCTCACCAGCTCAGGCTTAAAGTTGAGAGCTACGCCTGAAGTGATAAAGAGGTTAAGGGATGATACGAGAAATAGTCTGAAACTCCTGTGGATTAACCCTCTTAATAGCTTAGTTTACAGGTACACTGAAGAAGTTGATCCCCGTTGCCCTCTATTAATACCACCGATAGCCTCCTGTTGGGCTGAGCTTTCCAGTGAAAGTAGCTCTTTGAGGCTTCAGCTTAGTTTCCCCTGGTTCGTTTCCTCTAAAGCAATTCAGCTAAAATGTGGAGACTTTAGGTTAGTTCCTACTAGATTTGAGGGCTATCACTTGATCTTTAGCTTACCTACTTCTGTCCTCTTTGAGGGGAAAGGGGAATGTCTTCTAGAGGTTCTGTCTAATTGGACGACTTGGAGGTACAGGGTTAGGTTTTCACAAGTTTTAAGGGAACTGGATAGGGGTTGATAACTTGCCTAGGGATAACTGGCGGACTAGTATCTTAACACAGAAGCTCTTGAAGTACATCTCTTGGCTAATCTTAGGCTGTTTCTGCCTAACTTTCAGTTACTTCATCAGGTTTGAGTTAACGCTTCCTGATTTATACTGGGCTAGAATTAAGTGGAACCTGTTATTCTGCTTCTCTTCAACTCTAATTTTCTCTCTATTGGACTTCTCCTGGAGATCCCTGTTAAATTGGTGGAGGAAGTGGCCTGCTCTGAGAACCCTGAGGTTGGTGATAGAAATAACTTCAACTGAGAGAACTTGGGAAGCCCTGAAGTTAAGTATAGCTTACGCTTTACCGGTAGTTATCGCTTTCTCAACAGGTGGTAGCTTAATTCCTAGGAGTGTAGCTCTAATGACTTGGGCTCTTCACCTGATATC
>JALUEN010000144.1 GCA_027052755.1 bacterium
TTTAAGCTGAGCCTGGAAGATATCGGGTGGGGCGAGAACGTTATAGAGAACTCTATATCAGTTAGGTTTTTCACCTACTTAAGCTTAATAACTTCAATTCTGATAATATCAATCGCCGAGTGGCAACTGTTAGGGGAGAAAGGGTTATTATTTAGGAACCTAAGAGATACTCTTCTCTTATCTGCAGGTTACGTTTACAGCTACTTGATGAGACGAAAATCCCTATTCCTGGTAAAACTTATCCTGGCTATATTAATGTTCCTAGCTCTCATAAACTTTTTCAGGGAGTTAGCTTTTCAAGCTTTAGACCCTCGTATCCCTTTAGCTCACCTGTTAATTGAGCTTCAAGTCCTGCACTCTTTTGATCTCCCCAGGAATAAGGACCTCTTCTACTCACTTATGGGAAGCCTGGTCCTGTTTCTAGTAGCTCTTGTGTTAAGTCCCAGTGGAGCTCCTATCCTCCTATCCTTTATCTGGCTAATCCCATTTCTGATTGCTCTCTCACTTATGAACTTCTCAAGGTTCTTAAGAGGACGAGGGGAGAAGGGAGTGGTGGTGAGCTGGATAGGTATTATCGGGTTATCCCTGTTCATCTGGTTTATCAGTCTGACAGCGTACGTAATCCTTCCGAAACCATATACATCAAAGGTTATCATGTTCTATATGCTTCCAATGGATTTATACAGTTACTTCAAACGTTACAGGGAAGCTAACAATCAGGAGGCAGATGTCCAGAATGCCTTGAGAAGTGGTTCTATAGTGAAACCGAGAGGCCTTAAGGAGAACTTAGATGAGCTACCGCTTCAGTACCCCTATATCTCCCCAGGAAATGAGGTCATCTTTAAGTTTAAGGGAGCTTATAGCAGTTATCAGAGACTGATAACTTACGATTACTACGATGGTAATAAGTGGTTTAGGTTGAGAAAGGGGATAATTTCTAGTACTCCATCAGGCTATTCCTTCTTAGTTTCATATCCTCACCCTAAGCTAGTTAAGGCTGATGATAAGGTCAGCTATCAGTACTTCATGATTTTAAGCGAAGCTCCTGGATTAGTAATAACCCCTACCTTTATCTATCAACTGTTATTTCCCGTGGAGAACGTTTACCTAGATGATAATGATAACCTCCTGCTTCCAATGGCTCTAACCAAAGGTATCACCTATACTGTTTTATTCCTCCCATCTCCTGAGGTAAGTTTAAAAATACCTCTCAGCGAGTATTACTCATCTTTAGCTCCTGCTAGAGCATATATAGCCCCTTATCTGGAGGTGGATAGCTTAACACCTGATGTTCTCCAAGTGTCCTGGGAGATATCTAAGGGAGCTATAACTTTAGAGGAGCTGTTAAACAACCTTAAGTCCTATCTCTCTAACTTTAAGTATGATACCTCCGTATCCTTTGATCCATCTAAAGATGTGCTTACCCAGTTTCTAAAAGAGAAGCGTGGGTATTGTGTTCACTTCGCTACAGCTACGGTGATCCTCTTGAGACTAAATGGGATACCTGCTAGGTTTGTCTCCGGGTACCTGGTTACTAAATATGATCCACTTTCTGGTTACCAGATAGTGAGGAGATCCGACGGACATGCTTGGGCTGAAATACTCGTCCCTACTGATGAGGGATATATCTGGTACCCACTTGATACGACACCTTTAGCTATGCCTTATCTGGTTAGAGGGGCAGGAACTAGTGAAGGCTTGAGGGAACTCCTTCAGACAGCTTTCAAGTACTTGAAGGGAATGTTAACCCTTACATTTGGGGTGCCAGTTTTAGGTGAGATAAGCTTAGGTGTTCTCTTGAATTACCTTCTCTTGGGAATTATCACATTTCTTATCGTTCTCAGTTTACTTAAATACGTTCTGTTGAAAGTTAGAGTTCTAATCCTTAAGAGGAAAATGAGCTCTCCTGACCTGATAACAGCTTATAACTCGGCTCTGGAGATTGTGGAGCTAGGAGGATTTAAGCGGGATAGATATCTAACTCTAAAAGAGTATATATCTACTCTGGAGTCGGTTTCGGAGCTAGAGCTTGGGACAAGAAGAGGTCTGATAGATAGCGATACTTTAATGGAGAGCTTGGCTTTCTTGAAGGAGAAGCTTCACATGTACTACCGTCTGAGGTTTGGAAGAGGTGAGAGAGGTGAATGAATCTCAGGGTTCGCAAGTTAAGGAAGCTGTTAGCAGAGTGGTTGGGGTAACGTTTAAGAAACCTCTTAAGGTGTTGTATTACTTACCTCATGACCCTAAGTATGAGTACTCAAAGGATGAACCTGTCATAATAGAGACCCCTTATGGGGGGGATATAGCCTGGGTTATGTATAATCAGGTTCCCTTAGAGAAGGTAGATATACCTCTGGAGAATCTCAAGAGAATTATAAGGCCTGCCTCCTCTAAGGATCTCAAGAGATTTCTAGACAATTGGGAGAAGGCGAGAGGTTATATCCCGCTGATAAGAGCTAAGGTCAGAGAACATAATCTACCTATGCATATAATAGATGCGAAGTACACCCCTGATGAGAAGAGATTCGTGATCTTCTTCTCCGCTGAGAGCCGGGTGGATTTCAGGAAGTTAGTGGTGGACCTAGCGAAGATCTTCAGGATGAGAATAGAGCTCTACCAGATAGGTGCTAGAGATGGAGCTGCGATAATTGGTGGAATAGGTGTCTGTGGCCGAGTGCTGTGCTGTCATTCCTTCCTCAGGGAGTTTAAGTCTATCTCCCTCTCTAACATCAAGGAACAGGAACTGGATCTGAACCCTGAAAAGCTGACGGGACTCTGTGGTAGGTTGAAATGTTGCTTGGCTTACGAACTGGAAACCTATAGGGAACTGGTTAAGGAGTTCCCTGATGTTAACTCAGTGGTGATATATAAGGTTAACTCACACGTGGAGTACGGGATCGTTATCTCTAGGAACATCAGCGGAAAGTATATCTATGTTGCAGATGAGGATAACACATCTAAACAGAAGGTGGGTTTGAGGGATATATTAAAGGTGATCTCACGAGATGAGTTCTCTGAAAAGAAGGATGAGATCCTCAAGGAGTTCTTAAGTTTAGGTGAGGAAGTGGATGAAGACTTGAGAGGAGCATCAGAGGAGCTGGAAAAAGATATTGAGGTTGAAAGTGATGAAAATAATGAGGAGATAGAGCCTTTGGAAGGAGATGATGAGGGTGAGGATTACAGTAGTTCAGATGAATCCATTGAGAGCAAAGCTGAACCAGAACCTGGAACGGATAAAAGCGATACTGAGGGAGAGGAGGGAAGAGGTCATAGTCTTCCCTGAGCTAGCAACTAGTGGGTATCTACTAGCTAAGGAGGAGCTGCCTGAGGT
>JALUEN010000145.1 GCA_027052755.1 bacterium
CTCTGGGGACCTTCCCAACGGAGGAGCTAAGGGACTTAAGGGAGAATAAGTTAAATGGTGCCGAAGTGGCGGAATTGGCAGACGCGGGAGACTCAAAATCTCCTGGGGTTTAGAGCCCCGTGGGGGTTCGAGTCCCCCCTTCGGCACCACTCCCCTTTGGGGCTATTTGGTACTTTGATTAATTGAAGGAATTCTAGGTAGGGAACTGTGGGGCTTATAGGCTACTAGAGCTCAGGATCACTAGGTCAATAATCATAAGGATAGCGTAGAAAATCCTCTGAGGAAATGAGATTTTTAAATCAACCTGGGAGATACAGAGTATCTTGCTAGCTTCTTAAATTTACTCAAATCCAGAGTATCTCTTAGCCTCCACTACCTTAGCGCGTTTTATGACCTTACCCTTGTACTTGTATCCCCTCTCAAGGACCTCAACGATCGTACCCTCAGGAAAATCATCGCTGTAGATATGGTCAACCACTTTATGTTCCATTATGTTAACCCTTGTTTTTCCGGGTGTAATAGCTATCTCTGATATATCCGTTGCCTTCAGAAGGTCCTTTCTCAAGATCATGATATCACTAGTAGCTCTACCCTCAAACTCTAAGCGATCCATGAGCTCCACAAGGGGAAATATATCTCTCTTTATTATCTCATCGTATCTTGATAGGTTGAGCTTCCTGTGAGAGCGGACATAATCCTTCAGACCTGAGAGCTTAGATAATATTTCTGCCCGCTTCATGGCGAACTTGGAGTCATCTATATACTTATCTAGCATATCACAAACCTTCTTAACAACAGTCTCAAGTTTCTCCAGCTGAAAGAGAAAAGCCTCTATCCTCTCTATATCCATGGATTTCTTATCATCCTTAAGTTCCTTGGGAATATAAGGTTCTGGTGCCTCCTTTCTATTCTCACTAGAGATATCAGTTTTTTCAGCTGGCTTAGAGCTAGCCTCATCCTGAGCGCCTCTTACCTCATTGGTTTTATAGCTAGAGATCATCCTCTTCAGTTCCTCCTGTTCTCTCTTAAGGTCTTGAAACTGTACGTAGAGCTCATCCAATCGTTTTATGACTTTCTTTAAGGTCTCCTCCTCCAGCTCTCTGTCTTTCTCACTCTGGGTTCGTGGAGGAGCTTCTAAAGCACTAACAGCATCAGTTGGAGAGTTGTAGGTCGCTGTCTTCAATAACTGAGAGGCAGTTTTAGGATCTATTCTAGGGCTTGGAGATGGCATAGCGGTGTATCCACGAGCTTCAGAACCTCTCCTAGTAAAAAACCACGTAATTATCATCATTAGGACTAGACCAAATAATAGAATTAGCCCCCATTTTTTTATTAACGCTTTCTTATTACTAGAGTTTCCATTTCCCCCCTTAGCGTCTCCCTTGAAATCTATAATATTCGGTTTCTCAATCATAGGCTTAGAGATCTCCCTTTTAAGAGGGGGTTTTGAAGGTTTTGGTGTTTCCTTCAGAGGTATGCCACTAGGTTTACCACTAATACTTGTCTCCCTAGGAGCCGAGCTTGAGTTCAAAGCTTGGAGCTCCCCAGAGTTATAGAAAGTTCTGTTTATGATGTTAATCGCTAGGGGTCTGTAGCTAGGTCTAACGAAGCTCAGCCCAAAGGCGCTCCTGTAACTGCTAACGATCTCCTCCCTAACCTCTTGAGGTAGCTCATTCCATACAGGTATCTTGATAACGGTCTCTGCTTTTAAATTAGAGCAGAACCTGTTGAGAGCTAAATAAGTTCCGCGCCCCCAAGAGAAATAGTCTATCTCAATAGGTGCGTAGTTATCAAATGGAAAACCTATAGCTTTCTTAAACAGGTATAGTTTAGTGAATATAGCTGGATCCTTACTGTCAAACTCCTCAGCTCCTAAAACCCTAGCAACAAACCTCAGCTTATAAATCTGATCCTTAGGCTTTATAACGTATCCGTGAAACTCATCAACTACCACGTCATAACCTAAACCGGGAATAGTGTACTTGAAAATTCCCTCCCCTTTAGAGAATATCAATGTAACCACCTGATAGGGAACTTCCTCATTAACTGGCTTAGGGATAGCACTCGCTCTATAGAAACTAATAGAGGTTAAAGATAAAGCCAATGAGATCATTACTAAAAGTAAGGTAGATATCCTCATTGCCTCACCCTTCCCTTAAAGTTAAACTCACCCACAGTGCGAGAGAAGTTTTCAAGGAGGTTATATACTTTTACTTCGATTAAAGGAGATATCCTTCAAACTTGGTTACCCTGATCACTTGATAACGGTGTTCGCTCAGATGATAGCGTGAGGAACTCGTTCCATAAGGTTTCCTTAGACATCTCTAACCTCAGGTATTCCTCTGTCATCTCAGGGTTAGCGTCTATACTAACCCCTTTTAAACCCCTGATGTTGCTCTTAGAGACGAAGTTCAGGTCCCTAAGAGCCGACTCCAGCTTCCCTATCAGCTTCTCTGCCCGCTTATCCCCTTTAAGTTCCTCTTTAAATATAGATAAAATCGTGTAAAAATCCTTGAAATCATAGAAGAATCCCTGTGATATACTAGGTAGATTTAGGATCCTCTTGGATATAGCCCTTAACCTCTCAGAAGGTAGCTCCTTCAAGACATAGCTAAGAAGCTCATTAAAAGCTTTTGTAAAAGCCCCCAACTTCGTTAGATCATAAGCCGAAAGCGTTCTAACAGAGAATCCATCAAATCCCCTCTCTGTTAATCTCCTAGCTAGTTCTTTAGGATCAGCAGGAAATGAGAAGTTAATCCTAGTATAATCCCATCCCTCCTCCTTCTCCCTAGCTTCAGAGGCTATCACGAAGTTAACGAACTCCTTAAGCTGATATAAGACCTCCAGCTGTCCCATTAAACAGGCATCCATTATAACCAGATCTATCTTCTTACCTGTCCTCTTCTTTACCTGGGACAGCGCCTGGCGAAGTTCCTCTGATGTGAGGCGATCATCACCCGATTTAGTAACAAAATCCTCATCGTGTGCTATCCCCAACCAGCCCTGCCCGTGGTCAATAATCAGGAGAGCGTAGTGCTCTGCAGGGTACTTTCTCATAGCCCACAGGATTAAATCCCTTAGGGTCTTGGGATCTCCCATGTTAACCTGACCTTCATGACTTAGGACCCTCCCCGGAAAATCAGTTCGGGTTTTCCCATCCAGTTTGAATTTTACCGCTCCCGTTCTAGAGAGGTTTCCTTCCTGAACAGCTATATAATCCTGAAAACCGGAGTCAAAGAGACCAACTACGTTGATATCCTGATTAGCCTTCTTCAGCTGGTTTAATTGGGATATATCCCTTCTGATGGATTCCATCAGGTTATTATCTCCAGCAGCGTAAACTATGAACGTCCACTTAGCTGACCTGGATCCCCTAGTCCCTATCCCTCTAATCTCAGAGCTCATAGAAACCCTCCCATCGCTCCTCAATAAAGTTATACTACTATCTCTCCCCTTTTTCAAGAGAGCAGTTTTAACTTTTTCGTAAACCTTTAGAACAAAAAATTAACAAAAATAAATCTAATAACACTTTTTTAAAATATTCTCACTTAAAATTTAAGAAAATCTGCTTAAGATTAGATTAAGGTCCTAAAGGGAGGGGAAAGGGATGAAAATAAGTGGTTCATCATTTAGACAAGGGAATTACATGAAACCTTTAAGAACAGGAAAGATCTCAGAGACATCTCTAAGAGAAAGCTCAAAATTACCAGAGGTCTCAAATCCGCTTCTTGAGCTGAAAAACCTAAAAGAGAGAGATTATAGCGAGGATCTGATCAACTTTATTAAGGGACTGAAAGGTGAGATACCCTATACTACTAAAGAGGAGCTCATTGACTGGATAAACTTCCAGGTAGTAGATTTTTATCCATCAGGTACCACTTCAGCTCACGTTTACAAAACCCAGTATGTGCTCATTAAACAACTGATAAAGAAAGCGAAGGAGTTGAACTACGATTTAACAAGAGGTATCTGGAGTCTCTTAATGTTATCCGACATAGAGATTAACCAGGTAAATGAGAGAGATGTACTAACTAGAGCTAAGATAGTCCTCAAGTACATAGATAGCTTGAGGAAGGAGAACCTAGATCCGAAACTTAAAAACGATGAGCGCAGAGTTAGGATAAGGAACCAGGTAATTAGCGATATCTTTCACCTATCATACTATTATGATCCGATCTACGAGGAGTACAAGATTAAACCTAACTATCCACCTCACCTAGATAAAAACAAGGAGAAGCTGATAACTTTTCTCTTAACTAACTACCTCTCAAGGGACCGAGTTACCATAGATGGGAAGAGGTACAAAGTATCAACGGATTCGTTAGAGGGAATAGCCCAGATGATAAATTCACTTGATATCGCTGAGGATATTCCCTTAACAGATAAGCAGGTAGAGCTTTACAAGTTCCTAGCTAAGGAGTTAATAAAGTACAATAAGAAACCTAGCTATCACTGGATAGATGGTATATCCTGGGCGCTAAACGCTAGGTATATCAACGATAGGGATTTAAAAAGGTTAAAGAAATTGCTTAAGGAGTACATGTATAGCGACAAGCTCAGCTACGAGAGGAGAAGTAAACTAAAAAAGGAGATTGAGGAGATAGTATCCATCCCACCTGTCATACGCAAAGCTAAAGCTCTATTTAAGGGAGCAGTTGATATATCTCTCCTCCTAGCTTTCTCCATAATAGGAGGAGTTTTCAAATCGCTGGAGCCAATTCTCAAAAGCAAAAAAATAAAAGCTCTCTAGCTAAGAAAAGCGCTAATCTGCAAAATAAACAACTAAAAGCCCCCTTTTCAGGGGGCTTTTCTTTAAGATTAGAAGGTTAACTAGCCCTCAAAGTTGAGCATCCTGTTTTTCCGTTTTTTCCTTTAAAAGTTCTAACACAGGTAGTTTTCCATCTTTCTCTAAGAACTTCAGGGTAGCTCCTCCACCAGTGGATACGAAGCTCACCTTATCCTCGTATCCTAGTTTCCTGACACAAGCAGCACTATCTCCTCCGCCGACAACAGTAAGCGCACTCCTCAGCTCAGCTAGAGCATGCGCTATCCCCTCAGATCCCTTAGCGAACTGATCAACCTCAAAGACTCCCATAGGACCATTCCAGAAAACGGTCTTAGCCTTCTCTAACCTCTGAGAGAAGAGGCTCACGGTCTCAGGACCTATATCAGCTCCTATCAGATCCGGTGGCATCTCATCCACGCTCACGGTCTTGATCAGCTTAGGATTCTTTATATCATCTGTTACCACTACATCAACAGGCAGAACAATTTTTCCAGAGGAGAGCAGTTCTCTAGCCACATCTAAGTAATCGTCCTCAACTAGTGATCTACCTACCTCTTTACCTAAGCTCTTCAGGAAGGTAAACGCCATAGCTCCTCCTATTAACAGCTCATCAGCCTTTTCAAGTAGGGCTTTTATCACCTTTATCTTATCAGATACCTTAGCGCCTCCGAGGATCACCACGTAGGGTTTCTCCGGGTCAAGGAGCTTGTTCAAGTGCCTCAACTCTCTCTCAATTAACAGACCTACGTACGATGGCAGGTACTCTATCACACCGCCGGTGGAAGCGTGCACCCTGTGAAGGGTTCCGAAAGCATCTATCACGAAAGCCTCAGCAAGGGAAGCCAGGGTCTTAGCGAACTCAGGATCATTAGCCTCCTCTCCAGGGTTGAACCTGGTGTTCTCCAAAAGGAGTAGCTCGCCCTCTGAGAGGTCTAGAGCCATCTCCTTAGCGGTATCACCAACTGTCTCAGGGGAGAACTTCACATCCTTAGCCTTGAGATCCCCTCTAGAGACAGCTTCTCTTAGGTAGCGATACACTGGCTCAAGGGATAATTCCTTCACAACCTTACCCTTAGGTCTTCCCAGGTGCGAACAGACGATAAGCTTCGCTCCTCTCTCCAAGAGGTAGTTCAGGGTCGGGTAGGTAGCTGTGATCCTGCTGTCATCAGCCACCTCTCTAACCCCGTTAATCTCCTTAAGTGGCACGTTGTAATCAACTCTCACCAAGAACCTCTTACCTTTTATCTCGCTATCAGGTATATCCCTTATCGTTTTAATCATCAACCTCACCCCCTCTAAGTCTCTACGATCAGCCTCAAGGAGCTCCTCTATCCTGTAGTACATGTCAAGCCTCTGATCAAGTTTAAATCTTAGCTCAGGGACAATCCTCATCCTAGACCTCCTGGAGAGCAATCCTCTAATATATCCCTTAGCCTTCTCAAGGGTCTTAAGTACCTTATCAGGTTCACCTTCATAGACGCTGATCAGTATATCAGCATACCTCAAGTCAGCACTCAAGCTAACCTCAGATACGGATATTATTCCCTTAGATAGCGATGGATCTTTCAGGTCCCTTTGTATTATATCTGATAGCTCATGTATGAGGAAGTTCCTTATCTTCTCGTGTCTATATGGTTTCATCTCTATCACTCCCTTTCGTCCCTAGGAAGATATTATAGAGCTTTTCAAGGCTTCCTCTAATAGCCTCATAGATCTCAGAGATTCCTCAGCGACCACGTACAACTTAGATAACTCCCCAGTCTCAAGTCCCTCAAAGGTGTACTTTACCTCCTCTACGAAAGCCTCTATAGGGCTCGAGTACAAGGCTGAGTACCTGATCTTGTGGAAGTTCCCTGAGCTCTGAGATATATACCATCCAGGGGATTCAAGATCACTTAACCTCATGCTAGCCCCTTTGAAGAAAGTTTCAAGGCAGATAGCTGATTCAGAGGCTCCTTTAGGTCCCACCCAGCTAACCTCAACGCTTACTAAGGTCTCAGGAGACCTCAAGATTAGCTCAGCCCAATCAGGAGCCCCCCATCTCCTTGAAGCCTCTGAAACCCTCCTAGCTCTAACCTCAAGTTTCAGGTCGTTCTCCAGGAGCCAGTTGATCAGGTGTACGTAGTGGATACCCACATCCAGGATTACACCACCAGATAAATCGTAGTGCCATCTCCAGCTATCGTTCTGTGGCAAGCTAGCGCGTTCTGAGATCCGGATGAAGAGGGGAGCCCCCAACTTCTGAACTATCTCCTTTAAAACCTTAAAACGGGGGTCAAATCGCCTAGGATGTCCTATCATCAACCCTAGACCCATAGATCTTGCCTTATCAAGGAGTGCTTGCAGCTGCCAAGAGTACCTAGTAGGGGGCTTCTCCAAGTAAACGTTGATGCCCATATCCAAGGCTTTATCGGCTATCTCATAGTGAGAGAAGGTAGGCGTAGATATTATAACTAGCTCCGCCTCCTCTAGAGCGGCATCTAAGTCCTGGAAAGTTTTCACTGGATATCCTAGAAGCTCCTCTGCTTGCTTTTTAAACTCAGCTAGAGTCTCAGAGTTGATATCATATCCTCCCACAAGCTGAAGAGGGACACCCAAATCCATCGTTAGTTTTTTAATAGCTAAGAGGTAAGCCTTCCTAACTATGTTACCTACCCCTACTATGAGAACTCTCATAAGCCATCACTCTATAATCATTTCCTTACCTCTCCTAGCTGATTCATAAGCATACCACATAACCCTGAAGTTTTGAAGTGCATCCTTTATGGTTATAGGAGGTTCAATATCATCTATAACGCTTCTAATAAAGGTATCTACAGCAATAGGGACATCAACTCTCAACCAGTCCTTCCTAAAAGCTCCCTCATCTGTGTAGATCCAATAGTCGTGATAGGGTTTCTCCACAGTGAAGACGCCCCTAGTGCCAAGTGCCTCAAACCTGATGTTCAACCAAGTTGGGTATCCCTTAGGGTTAAACCAACCGCTAACTAAGGTTACCTGAGTGCCGTTCTCCATCTCCATAAAAGCTACTCCAAAGTCGTCAACATCTAAAGAGTGTACCTTTGAGTAGATATAGGCTCTTACCTTTCTCACCTCAGAGCCAGTTATATACCTTATACCATCAACGGCGTGGATACCTATATCCCCGAACCCTCCGAATCCCGCTCGCTCTTTATCAGCGAACCAGGAGGTATCCATACCCTTTATAGTCAAGGGATTTTTACCTACTTTCACAGTATATAGGCTTATCAGCTCACCTAGTTCACCACTTCTCACCATCTGAGCTAACTTGATAACTGGCTTTTGAAACCTAGGGTTAAAGGGCATCATGAACTTCAGGTTGTGCTTATCCACTATCTCAGCGATCTTCTCCGCATCCTCCATAGTGGTCGCTAAAGGTTTATCACATAGTACGGCTATCCCTTCAGGCGCTAAAATCTCTATTATCTCCTTATGTAGGTAAGGTTCTGAAGCTATGTAAACAGCCTCTACTTGAGAGTTAGCTATCATATCGGACAAGCTCTCATAGTAGGAGATACCAAGTTCCCTTGCCTTCCTCTCAGCCAACTCCTTATTAGAACCTATTCCCACGATAGCCACTAGTTCAGCTTTAGGGTTAGATAATATCTCTGGGAGGTAGCGGTTTATGTGAACGTGAGCGAAACTGATAATTCCAAACCTAACCTTCCTATAGTCAGCAGACCTAGTCATAATCTATCCCCCCTTAAAAGGGTTCATAAGCTCTCAGTATTATCTCAAGAGCCCTCAAGCTCTCTTCAGGAGTTATATCAGGATGAACATCTCCTAGGATAACGTTAACGAAGTGCGAGAGTTCAAGTACAAAAGCCTCAAGCGGTGCCGAGGCCAAGGTAGAGTACCTGGGAATGTCTATTCCCTGATCAGTTAGTAGGTAAGCAGGAGCGTCCTCCAGGTCATCAAGATGTATAACCCCTTTAGTGCCTGCTATATAGAGATAGCTATAGGCTTTAGCGCTAGCTGAAGGGTGAACCCAGCTAACCTCTACCTCAGCTACAGCCCCAGATCTATAGATCATCCTAAAGGAAGCCCAGTCTGGAGCACCTCCTCTTTTAGATTCCTCTCGCACTTGCTTATAGGTAAGGTAGGTCTCTATTGGTTCCTCACCTAAGAGCCAGTTAACCAGATCCACCGAGTGGATACCTACATCCAGGTGCACACCTCCACCCCTGTCAGGCAACCAGTGCCAGCTATTCGGTGGAAATGGTAACCTAGCTCTCTCAGAGCGTTTAATGAAAAGGATCTCCCCTAGCTTTCCACCTCGTATCTCTTCCCTAATCAGCCTCCACCTAGGGTCAAACCTCCTAGTGTGTCCGATTAAAAGCTTAACTCCTTTCTCCCTAGCTAGCTCTACTAGATCATAGGCCAACTTAAGATCGTGGCTGATAGGTTTCTCAAGGATAACGTTAACCCCTCTCTCAATAGCATCCTTAGCTATCTCATGGTGTGTGTAAGTCGGCGTGGCTACGATAACTGCGTCCAGCTCATCAGACAGTTGATCCAGGAGCTCTCTATGGGAACTGAAGTACCTTGGAGTTCTCAGGTCCATAGCTGCGCTCTCCGCTCGCTCTATGAGGATATCACAGGTTCCTAGGACCTCAATTACAGGTCTCCCAAAGAAGTTCTCATTAGAGCTCAGAATCTTCAAGGCAGGTTTATACGCTAAGCGATATATATTCCCATTCCCTACCACAGCTACCCTCAGTGGTCTCTCAGGGTTATACTTAGTATCAACCTTAAGGCCACGGATAAGTTCCTCGGATACGCCACTCACATAGATCCCCCCTTTCTCCCTACTGAGGAGAGGTAATATCCTTCCTCTCCTCAATAGGGATAACCTTTAACTTAATGGTGAACTCATCTGTCATGTATATATCCTCAGGAGCGATGAAACTAACTAGTACCTTATCCTCATTAGAGTATCTCTTTATCTCCTCCACAGCGCTGAGTAGATCAACGGGATCAATGCTTCCCCCTACACCTCCCTTATCAGGCAGGGGTATCTTACCACGCTTTATCGCTGCCTCTTGAATTAGGGGTATTGCTGAGATTAGCTGGGAGATTATGTACCTAGGGGGTTTAGACGGATCTATCTCTATAGTGAGCAAGACCTGTCCTTTAGAGAATATCAGCTTATCCTCAGCGAACTTGAGCCTAACCTTGACCTTCTCTCCCAGAAAGGTGTTACTCTCGGCATAGGCGATAACCACGTAACGTTTCCGTGTTCTCCTCAAGACAGACTTTAAGGCGTTAAGGTCCTCCTGCGAGAGATCAACAGGATCCTCTATATATTCCTCAGGAAGTTTCTTACCTAAAAGTTTAGAGATCATCGTAACCCTTCTACGAACTGCCTCTCTTATCTTCACTTTCAGCTCTGGTATATCAGACATAGCTTTAACAGAGGTTACAACTATAGGCGATCCCATTGGATATATCAGCTGTCCTGAGCTTTTTATGCTGTTTAAAAAGTTAATCTCAGATATAAGTTTCTGGCGTTCCTCTCTCAGCTCCTGAAGAGAACGCTTCAATTTCTCCATAGAAAACAGGTAAACCCTAACATCGCTTGATAGTAGGGCTAAGATCAATATAGTCATAAACGACACGAACGTCCCCAATACTACGGTTAGAATCATAGAGGAGTATCTAGGTCTCAATCCGAAGAGCCTGAACCTCTTTTTTCCTAACATTCTACCAACGTTGTCGCCTATAAGAGCTATAATTCCACCGACTAGTGAGATGATACTCATCTTGAGAACCGCTAGAGCTAAATCCCCCAAAATTACCCCTCCCAATTGAACAAGGCGAGATATACTCTCAGAGGATTTCAGCTTCAGGGCAGTAAAACCTCTTTATAGGGAGATTTTCAGCGTTCTTCACCGAGGAGATTAATCTTAAATCAGCTTAAATTAGTTTCAAAGGGGGTCCATGATATGTATAAGATAGAGGAGATCTCAGAACTAGTGGAATCCCTACAGAAACCTGAGCTAAGGGATATAAACAGATATACCCCTGGAAAGCCAATAGAGGAAGTTCAGAGAGAGCTAGGTCTAAAACGAGTGATAAAGTTAGGTTCAAACGAGAACTTATTCTCTCCTCCTCAAGGGGTTATAGAGGCTATATCTAGGGAAGCGAAACAGGTTAACTACTACCCTGATGACGCTATCTATTACCTAACGAGAAAGTTAGCCTCTAAGCTAAACGTAAGCGAAGAGCAGATCACCTGGGGATCAGGTACAGTGGAGATAATAAGGATGTTCTCCTTAGCTTTTATATCACCAGGTGACCTAGCGGTAGTGGGAGCTCCTAGCTTCGGTATTTACGATTATGAGTTCAAGCTCCAAGGAGGACAGGTAGTTAGAGTACCTCTTAAAGAGGATTATACCTACGATTTAGAGACAATGCTTAGAGAGGTTAACGATAGGAAAGCTAAGGTAGTGGTTATCTGCAGTCCAAACAACCCAACAGGAACTATAGTGAAGGAGCAAGATCTCAGAGACTTCCTCAAAGGTATAAAAGGAGATACAATTGTCATCTTAGATGAGGCTTACTTTGAACT
>JALUEN010000146.1 GCA_027052755.1 bacterium
ATTGAAGGGAGTGGAAAAGATGGCGGTTGCCTTATCTAATCCAGTGAACTGTGGGAGTATAGAGAGATATGTCTCCCTAATGAGGAAGCACCCTCTCTTTGAGGGGATCAGTGATGAGGAGATCTCCAGGATCTCTCAAGGATTTGACTTCATAGTCATACCAAAGGATAACTTCATCGTCTCTAAAGGTGATAAAGCTGACTATGTGATCTTCCTTGCTCAGGGAAAGGTTAAATACTTGAAGAGACACTATGAGGTGAACAAGGAGAAGATAATATGGATCTTGTCAGCTCCGGAAGTCTTAGGGCTTGAAGCAGCAACATCTAAGGAGGGAACTTATAATTTTGATATAGTATCACTGACGCAAGTAACTATAATTAAGATACCTTGGAAGCTCTTTAAGGAAATCTTTGATAGCGATCCTCACCTTAGAGAGAACCTGTATCACTTCCTATCTGAGAAGATAAACAGCTTAATGGATGACATGGCTAACATGACGTTCTACAACATAACTGAGAGGTTAGTTATCCTCCTTTACAATATATTATCTGAGGAGCTTGGATCATCTATGGAGACATATGAGGGAGAATATGAGCTTCCGAGGGAATTGAGCTTGCAGGATATAGCTTCCATTATTGGTAGCGTTAGGGAAGTGGTAGCTAGAGCTATGGCTAGTTTAGAGAGAGGAAAAGTGCTTAGGAGAACTAGGAAGAAGCTCTACATAAACGTTCCTAAGCTTAGGGAGAGGTATTATACCTATACCCTATATAATAGGGCAGGCTAAGTCCTGAGCTAACCATAGGGAAGCTCTTGAAGGGCATAAAAGCAGTCAGTGTAAAGTGGTAGTGCTCAGAAAATAGGTAAGGTACGCTTTTTAGTTTTCTGGTTTTTTATTGGGGTTAACTTATGCCCCATTGAACATAAGAGGATAAGGAAAACCGTTACTCTTACTATATCCTAAGGGGCTGCCTTATAGGTTACTCTGATAAATCCCTTCTATTTAAGCTCTTTGGCCTTAATAATTAGCTGATGCAATTACTACTCCTCCTAATATGAGGCTAGATAAAGCGAGCATAACGCCTGCTGGTGGATTAACGGAGAAAATACCTATGCTAGCAATTATACCAGGGAGAGTTATTCCCACTCCTAACATAGCTAGCCCAATTTCTTTCCCCTCATCAGCTTTATTAGGAGAATCGGATATATGTACGTTGTCATTTAGATCAAGGTTGGATTCCCTTAAGACCTCTTCCCTAGCCTCTCCTCTAGGTTTCCCCCTGAACATCTCATTTACGGATTTTAGATTAAGACTTTCGTTTAGGTTAGGGATCTTCATATCTTAAACCTCCTTTTGTTCTTCTCTTGTTTATAGTAAATTTTAAAACTTGTAAGCAACCTCAGTTTAAATCAAACGTTAAGCTATGTTACTATTTTGTAAAAAATGAGCACCTAAGACATTCTTGATAAGAGTCTTGATAAGAGTCCTAGCGATGTTATGAGGATTAAAAGGCTATCTTATGGGTGTGGGGGTAGCTCTCTTGAGATAGGCTTTCCAACGCCTCTCTAACTCACTAATTGACTGGATCCCGTAAACTTCCTTTAAGGCGTTTTCTAAAGTCCTAGTCTTCAGAGCTTTAAGGAAATCTCTGAACCTGTCCATCCCATACTCGTTTATCAGGAAACTTACCAGCGATGCTGACTGTTGATAATAAACCACGATGGTATCCTTAGAGCTAAATATATAAGGCTTCATTAGAATTAGATCCTCTATAGGTAAAGGCTTGTAGTTCTCCATTGTAATCACTACTTTATCCTGTCCCGTCCAGATCCTCATCTCCTCATATATTGATAGCCCTTCGTTTATCCAATGGATAGTATAATGGTCAAACCCTAAATAGTTGTGAAGGATGATATGAGTTATCTCGTGAGGAATTACCCTCCTTATTAAGAGGGGATCCTTCTCATCTACGTATATCGTTCTCTGTTCAGGGATCGCCAAACCTGATGACCAATCCGGGGTTCCTAGGGATAAGTACTCTGATCTATCTAAAGCTATCACTAATTTTATGGGCGTAACATCTACATCTAACTTAAGGTGATGGTATATCCTCTGGTAGTAATCGTCAACTACTGCCTTTACAGGGGGAAGTATTAACTTATTCTTGTAGTAGATCTCAAAGTACTTTGTTCTATACCTGTGATATCTCTTAAAAACTTCTGAGCGAGCTGATGAAGGGACTCGCTTCTTCTTAAGGGTTACATCTCTCGGTACATGAACCTTCCTGGTTCTAGAGTATATATCTATTATCCCTGTCTCTGGCTGTTTTAAAATAATTACATCTAAAAACTCCTGAAGCTGTGAGACTCCTATGAAGACCTTGCCGTTAGATGACTTGGTAAACTTGGAAATCAGGTCGTTGGAGACCTTCTCCAGCTTATCTTTTAGGTACTTCTCTACCCACTTACGCTCTACCCAAATTGAGCCGTTTGGCTCTATTATAAAATCGCCTTGAGGTATTTGATGATTTCGTATAAATAGCTTCCAATTTATATTTTGAGTTTTAGAGAGTCCCTCTTTTAAGGGTGATAGCCATAGAAATAAGGTAATAATAGCGATAAGATATAAGAGTTGAAATCACCTATCTTTAACCTTTTTCATGTCTTCCTGTAAAGATCTCCTCTTCAGACTTTAGGATCTCCTCTAGAGCTTCTGATAATTTCTTTATGCATTTCTCTAACTGAAACCTCTTAAGGATATTTGGAAAGATCCTATTTACCTTCTCTAGGTACTTCTCATAGCTATCTCTGAGATATATTATCTTCCCCACTATCTCATCGGAATCCAGTGATACTTTAATCCCTAGACCTTCTATGTAATTTTGAGTAGAGTTAGTAGCAAAGATGATAGGTTTCCTAGCTACGAGGTAATCCGATAGCTTATTAGAAGAGCCCCAGTTCACGTTCCTATCAATTACTATGAAAGTATCTAGTCTCCTGACAGCTTTCCAGATAACCCTTCTAGGATAAGGGCCTAGAACTCTTACGTTCTTAAGCTTAAACTTTTTTATTTCCTCCTCTAGTTTGGGCCTTAACGGGCCATCGCCTATAATGAGCAAGGAGATATCTGAAGGTAGTTTTCTCATCACATCAATCAATATATCGGTTGCATGGGTAAAGGATAAGCTGCCCATATACCCAACCTTAAAGCTATTCTTGTATTCGTTTAAAGCATCATCCAATTCCTTTGGAAGCTGAACCTCTCTTATCTCATCCTCTACCTCATCTAAGT
>JALUEN010000147.1 GCA_027052755.1 bacterium
GATATCTCAGGTGCTATTAATCCTTATCGTTCAATCATTTCACGTTTATCGCTTAGAGGAAGCTGCTAAGAGGGGGCCGGAGAGAAGAGCTACTCTGATAGCGAGTTCTGACCTTGAGCTAGAGTATCTGCGAAAATTATTAACTATAAGGGGCTTTTTAGTGGTTCAGGAGCTGACTTCAGATCAGGTTATGAGATTAGAAGGTTTAGGAACATTAGTGGGCGATACCCTGATCCTAGGTTTAACCACTAATCAGCTTAAGGATATACTGAATAAGCTCAGTGAACGGGGTGATATAAGCACTAAAAAGATATATATCGTTGACCTAAAGGAAGAGGATCTGATCTTAAGGGAGCCATCATTTGAGGATCTGATAGGTAGAAGGGAGACAGATTTTGGAGCTAGCTCCCTCAGACTGGTGAGGAGAGTTTTAGAGGGGAAAAGAGTCTTAGTTACTGGCTGTGGGGGAACGATAGGGGGTGCTTTACTCCAACGCTTGTTAGAGCTTAAATTAGAAGGTATAGCTCTGGATATCTTAGGTGTTGATACCTCTGAAGCCGGCTTGTTCAACCTGGAGATGTCACTTAGGAATAAGGGAATTAACCTAAGCGAAGTTGATTTGAAGCTATTAGATCTGAGGGATAAGGTTGCTACTGCTTATATCCTATCTAGCTTTAAGCCTGATCTGATCATACATGCTGCTGCTTATAAACATGTCCCCATACTTGAACGTGAGCCTTACCAAGCTATCTTAAACGATTTCCTAGTAACTTACTGGTTAGTTAAACTAGCAGATGAACTTGAGACTAAGCTGGAAAGATCCGTAGATTTTGTTTTCATATCCACGGATAAAGCGGTTTACCCATCCTCTAACCTAGGCTTAGCTAAGAGGTGGGGGGAGATAGCCGTTCTCTCATCTGAGGGAAAGGGACAGCGCAAAGCGGTCAGGTTCGGTAACGTGCTGGGAAGCTCTGGAAGTGTTCTTGAGGTATTTAAAAAACGCTTGGAGAAAGGACTGAAGTTACCTATAACCTCACCTGAGGTTGAACGGTACTTTATGAGTCTTAAAGAGGCTTCCATCTTCATACTTTTAGCATACTCGCTGGAGGATTATGGGAGAGCTGTAGCTATCTTAGATATGGGTAGAAGAGTGAGGATATTGGATTTAGCTAAGCGATTCCTGAGGTTAAAAGGTTTTAATCCAGAGGAGATGATAGAGTTTATAGGATTGAGACCAGGTAAGCGAGGAGCTGAGATACGATTTTGAGATCCCTTTAAAGGTAAATGAGGTTACCTTGATAGATTATTCAGAATACCTTTTCACTTTAAGGGAATACCTGAGGAGAGGGGTGAATATAGCTAATAGGATCTTAGAGGAGCCCTCCTTAGCTGAGGAGGTAATCGTGAAGTTGAGGGAGCTTTTAAACGAGCTAAATGAAACTCTAAAGAGACATGTCCTGAGGGGATGAGGTTTATGCGCCGTGAAGCGAAGATATCTCTGTTCTCGTTAATTATTCTCACAGTTTTCTCTTTATTTGTTTTATCGTTCATGGCTTTCCCTAAGATCATCTTGGGAGGCAAGAGAGAGACAACTTCTCCTAAGTCACAGGTGTTAACCTCTCCTAAAGGTTCACCTAAGAGCTCCTCTAAAACTCAAGGTACTAAAGAGCAGTCTGGAACTGGAAGTGGTTCCGTAAGCACAGGCGGGAACGAAAAGGTTATGTACACTGTAGTTTTTCCTCTCTACTCTAATCTCCAGAAGTTAAGTTGGCTTGAGCCCTGTGAGAGTTACCAGGTGTTAGTAAGGGTAAGCCCTGTGTTATCTGCAGTAGAGGCTAAGAGTGGAAAGGTTACAACTATATATATTGATACTAACTTAAATGGTCAGGTGGAAAAATCCGATAAGAAGTGCTTAACCCATCAGATGGACCCTAATTGTTTTGTGAGGATCTCCTCTAATCCTAATCAGAAACATAGTGGATATATAACATCAAACTTAACCCCGCTTGTCTTCCTCTCTGAGAAACCACTTGTGGGAACATTAGTATCTTACTGCAAGTATAGAGATCCTACTTCATCTATTTACTCAGAGCCTAACCTGATCAGTATATCCTATGGCTCAATACCTCCAAAGCTACTCTCAGAGGAGAGAGGGGTGAGATTAGGGATACCTGAGAGTTTTAGGGCGAAGTACTTATTGATTGTTCCACCAGTCCCTAAAGTACTTAATGGGGGGAGCATAGGGTTAACTCCTGGAACTGGCAGAGGAATCTCTCAAGGCTGGACGCTTGAAGTTACTAGGGACCTAGTTTTAGCTCTTTCTCCAGGTAAAGATGTTTCGGAGGAAACTGATAATATCTCTAAAACAGTGGAGGTAAAGATTTTAGATTCTGAGGCTAACCTCCTTAAGGTCCTTCAGCTTAAATATGGGGAGTTTAAGGAGGTTAGCCTTAGAGGTCAGAGAGGTGTTGTGGTTATAGCATCAGAGTCTCCAGTTTTCGCTATCCTAATATATAAAGCTTTCTCCCTAAAGGGATTAAACACTGCTCATAGGGATAAAAAACTTTTAGATATTGGAGTTACCTCTCTTTTATCTCCAGCTGATTCATCTAAGGAGATAATTATCCCTCCGATTACCCCTTTACCTAAGGTCTTCCAGAGGTGGAGGAAGCTTAGGAGAGCTAAAGCGATAATTATATCATGGGATGAAAGCGGTTTTAAGGCTGAGGAGAAGGATTTGAGACTACATCCTCAGGTCTTAAGTAGCGATAAGCGAAAACTCTTGTATATAGTTGATTTCTTAGCTATAAGCCCTTCAGATACCCTTCTAGGGGATTTGCTGAAAGTTCAGATATCAGCTCTAGCTTTTCCGCAGTGGAAAAGCAGTGGCTATCCTAAGAGCGGAGCCTTGCCGAAAGCGCCTACTATATTTTACCGACTTAAAGGGGAAGATATACTGGAGGATCTCTTTCCTTCTCTAAGTGCAACCTCTTTCCAGAGCCTTAAACGACTCGTTGTAAAACCAGCTACTCACCTAACTGTTATGAGGGATTTAACATCAGATGGGCACTTTGACTCATATAAGCTCTTCCCGCCGGATAAGATATCTGAGCTAGATCTAGTCTTTAGAACAGAGACATTGAAGTTTATAGGAACTTTCTCATCATACATATCTAGGGTTGACACAATTTTTAACTACAGTAAGATGGATATATCAATGAGCTACTTTGAACTTGATCTGCCCCCTTCTGGTGGATGTAAGAGGAAGTGTAAGGTAAAGACTGAGAG
>JALUEN010000148.1:0-1850 GCA_027052755.1 bacterium
TCTGTGAATAGCGATAGGTATAACATACTCCTGACCGTGGCCATTGAACAGTATTTGCTTCCTGAAACCAGCGTTCCAAAAACCTGCTATCATAGCCTCAACTATGTCTATAAAAGTTCCCTCAGGTACTATCACTGTTCCAGGCATACCTACATGGTGATAAGGGTGAGATCCATACCATAGCGGCTGAGCAACAGTAGCTCCTGTTCTCTCAGCTACTAGCTCAGCCATTCTAGTAACTAGAAAGGTATCCTCTCCAAATGGAGCGTTAGGTCCGTGGCACTCTGTAGAACCTAATGGTATAATAATCACATCGTTCTGCTTTACTCTCTCCTCTATATCCTTCATCGTCATGTTCTGAAAGTAGATGTTAGTAGGGAGGTCCATATGCCCTTTTCCAGGTGGCAGTTTCCAGTTACCTCTAGGGAAGGAGAACCTCTTCTCAGCCATTTCCTTTACCCCCCTCTCCCCTCACGTGTTCTCTCTTAAGAACATATACTCTAATAATGAAATTCTACGGGGTAAACAAAAGCCCCCTCCCTGAGACAGGGAGGGGGCACATCCAGACCTCCTAATCCTGAGCTCTTAGTCTTCCATAGGCAATACGTCCACGAAAGTTCTCTTCCTGGATCTCCTAAACTGAACTATACCATCGGTGAGAGCAAATAAGGTGTAATCGCTACCTAACCCCACATTCCTTCCTGGATGAAACCTGGTCCCTCTCTGCCTAACAATAACACTACCAGCCTTAACAAACTGTCCACCGAAAGCCTTAACACCTAATCGCTTACTATTGCTATCTCTTCCGTTCTTACTAGCTCCACCTGATTTCTTCTGTGCCACAAGAGTTCACCTCCCAAAGCTTAGCTAGAAGTTTGCTAGCTCACTAACCCTGCTTTTAGGAATAGGACACTATCTCATCAATAACCCTATTATATCCTTTCCATACCCCACTTTCACCTTCCTTTAAAGGTACCCTTTTCACAAATTGTTAAAATCACTTAAAGGATATTTTACTAAAATCTACTTTAAGGGGTTTGTAAGTAGTCTGAGGTTTCAGGCTTCCCAACTGTCCTCTTGTATTACTACCCCAACAGTAAACCTCACTCTCTCTTATAACTACGCAGGTGTGATCACCATGATATTGGACTACCGCAGTGCTAGATGGATCCCTTCCACCACCACCAACAGCTACTGAGGTAATATCCTTAGCTTCAAACCAAGGGATCTCAACAGGGTGAAGGGCTTTACCTCCTATCCCTAACTGAGGAGATCCAATCTCTCCCCTCTCATTATTACCCCAACAGTAAAGCTTATCCGAGGTTAGAGCACATACGTGTCCTCCTCTCTCACTATAAATAGCTTTAACACCTGATAAAACTCCTCCCCTTCTAAGCTTCACTGAAGTAGCAACAGGTCTGTTATCAGTATCCCCAGTTCCCAGGGAACCCATAGCGTTCCAACCCCAGCACTTAACAGTGGAATCAGAGAGGAGAGCACAGGTAAAATCTCCTCCGATAGCTATCTCTTTAACCCCAGCTAGAGGCTTCAAATCCTCCCCTAATACAAATCCCACAGGGGCAGTAGAATAAGTAGTCTCCGTATCGTTAATCCCTAGCTGTCCATCAGTACCCCCATTCCACGCCCAACACCTCACCTTACCATCTCTAAGAAGTACGCAGGTGTGATCACTGCTACCACCGTAAACCGCCTTAGCTCCAGTCAAAGGCTCACTAGAATTCTCTCCACTCACAACTCGTAAAGCATAAGGGGAGAATAAATAGCTCCAATCTACATTTGAGAAGTTAAATACCATAGGTCCCATTCGTGAAGATCTCATAAGTTTAATT
>JALUEN010000148.1:1860-2947 GCA_027052755.1 bacterium
CCCTATACCTAAAGCTCCATCAAAGTTCTGTCCCCAACACCAAACAGTGGAGTCAGAACGTACTGCACAAGCGTGCCAGCTACCCGCTGATAGATTTATCACATTATCTAAAACACGTTCCTCAGACACTTTAACTTGGACCGGATACGTAGAGTACTCCTTTACGCTATAGGGGATCATCCTAACAACGCTAAAGGCTCCAGGGCTGAGGTTGAGTTTCATAGACCTCAAACCATCAAAGGTTCCATCCCCTAGCTTTCCACCTTCATTCCAACCCCAACACCAGACAGTGCCATCAGTTCTCAAAGCACAAGTGTAATACCTGCTAGCTGATATATCCTTAACTCCAGTAAAAGGGGTACCGTTCTTGCTCCTAACAAGCCTAGGAGAATAACTATCCTCTCTAGATCCATCTCCAAGTTCGCCCCAGACGTTGCTTCCCCAACAAGCTACGAAAGTCTCTGAGTCCCTCTCAAGTAAAGCGCAGGTATGCTCCCAACCAGCTGAGACCTTTAAAATTCTTAGAGGTATATTAGGTTCAGGATAAGCGACCTGAACAGCAACCATAAACAAGAGGCTTAAGATTCCCACCAATCCCCTGATGAGATACTTTGACATAAATAACTCCCCCTTTTAATCCTGATTAAGAGATATTTATCCTTTCTATGGAGATAGCTCTCATTCCTAGGGGTAGACCTTAGAGGATTTTAGGCAGTTTATATCAAAAAAAGTTTATAGAATAAATATGAATTTAATCAGAGGTGATAGATATGAGCGAGTACAAGGATTATTACGCGATATTAGGTGTGCCTAGAAATGCTACAGAGAAGGAGATAAAGGAAGCTTACAGGAAACTCGTAAGACGCTGGCATCCTGATTTAAACCCATCTAACAGGGAGGAAGCGGAGAAAAAGTTCAGGGAGATCAACGAAGCTTACGAGGTGCTCTCTGATCCAGATAAGCGAAAGTTCTATGATAAGTATGGCCCTAACTGGAAGGCAGCTTACGAAGCTCATAAACAGGGAGTAGATCCAGATGCTTTCATGAGGAACTACGCTAGGAGCTCCGCTGGGTATAGGGATTACAC
>JALUEN010000148.1:2957-3251 GCA_027052755.1 bacterium
GTACTTACACCTATCAAGGCCCTGATGGTAGGACTTACACCTTTAGAATAGGGCCAGATGGGGTTTTCACCTCAGGTGATTTCGTTGGAAATAGCGCAGAGGACATATTCTCCTCAATACTTGGAAACCTATTCGGTGGTTCCAAGGGATCATCTAAAAAGAGAACAGTACTCACACCTGTAGAGGTGGAGCTACCGGTTACGCTAGAAGATATTTTTCAGGGCGTTACGAAGAGGGTAACAGTCGCTATCCCAGACGTTGGAAAGCTAACCCTAGATCTTAAGATACCTGAAC
>JALUEN010000149.1 GCA_027052755.1 bacterium
ATGACCATCCTTTAACCCCTCACTTTTAGGGTTTTCCAGATCCCTATTCTGAGTATTAACAAACTTTCCTCTGAAAATCCAGAAGAAATTGTAAATAATTCTTTAAAAAGATTTATTTTGCCCTATAAGGAGCACTGGTTTACCTTACTTCAAAATGTTGTAAACTGACCTCTCCTTTAGGTGTAATCGCTAACCGTTCCTAATAGGTTTTTACGAGATCTACTAGCTCTTGGAGAAACAGAAGCTCTTGGGTGTAAAGGGATAGCTTTGTATTTGACGACTTGTATCTGTGGATAAGGTTATCATATTTCTCAGCGAGAGCTTTATTTAAGAAGATTTTCTCAAAATACTTAAGGTTTTCTTTGAAGAACTCCTCTATATTCTGAGAATACCACAAGCCATATATTACCTCTATCCCTATCTGTTGTAGAAGAGATGTATAAGGCTCTCGTCTTTGAAAGTCATCAGGTATAAGTGTTACTTGAAGCCTTAAATCGCTAAGAATCTGGTAGTATTGAGCTACCTCTTTTGAGGTTGACTGTGATTGAAGAGGAGGTACGCTCTGGCTAATGATTAACACGTGTTTTTTATAGGCACTTCTATCCCGTGCTAAGAAGAGATGTTCTCCATGGGGGAGATGTTCTCTCTCCAAGATGTTTCTCCATCTCTCCTTGAACTTCTCCCTGTTTATCATTTGGAATCTCTTTATACCGCTGGAGGTATCTTTTCCATGCGTGATTCCCTCAAAGTGAACTACTACGGCTTTAGGTTGATATATAACTTTATATCCTATTTCCCTTATCTTAAAAGCAAGATCAGCGTCTTCGTAGTATGCAGGGCTGTATCGCTCATCAAAGCCTCCTACTCTTTCCCAGAGAGTTCTCCTCACTAGGATACAGGCGCCGGAGATGTAATCAACTTCCTTCAGGTAGTTATATTCAGGAGCTTCAGGATTATCCATTCTCCCATAGTTCGAACCAGTTGCATCCCTCCATATTATACCCCCAGCTTCCTGCAACCTACCATCTGGATATATGAACTTGGGGCCTACTAGCCCTATCTCCCCATTAGATTCTATAGTACTCAGCAGTTCATCTAGCCATCCTGGCTGAACTTGTGTATCGTTATTGAGAAACACAAGGTATCTACCTCTAGCAAACTGGGAGGCTTTGTTACAATTTCTAATGAAACCTAGGGGAGTCTCATTACGTATAACTTTCACGTTTTCACAAAACTCCTTTAAGCGAGTAGTATTATCGTTTGAACCATCATCTGCTATTATCACCTCTATTTTCTCTAAATCGGTATTCTCATAAATGGATCTCAAGCATTTATAGGTGTACTGAAATTTATTATGCACAGGTATAATTATCGTAACTAAGGGGGTCTCTACTTCTCTAAACCTAAGGAAGGTGTAATCTCCGTCTGGCACAAGTATAGGTTTAGGAGTAGTGAAATAGGAGGTCTTCTCTGCTCTCTTAAGAAATCTCTTTATCCTCTTTATCGTTTTGTAAAGTCCATCTCTTCTTAAGCTTTCTAGGAACTTTTTCATTAACTGAGGGGTGCTTAGAATGTAACTAAGGATCTTAAGTAGGCTTTGAATTCCTTTTTTTGCTCCCAAGCTTAAGTCCTCCTAGAGATACACCTGTGGGTCGCTTAAGAGAAAATTAAGCTCTTAAAACATTTTCCTAACCTGTATAGTTTCCTCTTGAAAAAGAGGATTAGTCTCTGTAATGGAGGCTTCTCCTTAAAATGAAGTCCCTTAGTGGGGGAGCTAGAGATGAAATCCTTAAGTGTAGATCCATCTAGTAGCTTGTAGTTCTCCGTTACTGTCTCCTCTTCTCCTCTCACAACTCTGTGTCCTAATGAGTTCTCCTCAGGGGATCTCTTCTCTATGATGACCATTGAGTTAACAAAGCTGATTGAATGTATATGTGATAAACTTTCCTCTTCTATCTTTAAGTTCATCTTCTCAAAAAATGGTTTTAAGACTGATTTTCTTGGTATATCCATACCCCAAGCCTCATAATTATGCACGTCCAAAAAAAAAAAAAAAAACTCCACTGCAGTATGAGGAGCTAAAAGTCCTCCATCAAACTTCTCCCAGTAATTTGTATGTATATCCTCCACTATATAAATGCCTTCATCCCTTAGGTGAGGGAAAAGCTTTGTGAAAGCTATTATTATATCCTCTGGGTGGTGAGAACCATCATCAATGATTATATCGAAAGAAGGAGAGAGTTTTAGGAGTTTTTCAACAGTGGAGCTCTCCTTAATATCACCTATAACTACCTTTATCCTAGAATCCTTAAATTTTAGATCTCCGCATCTCTTATTTATATCGCAACCTAGAATTAACCTTGCATTTGGGAAGTATTTAGCCCATACCTCTAGTGATCCACCATCCTGTACACCAATCTCTAGAAGGGAAATAGGTTTATTCCTGTAGCTAGCGAATATCTCATCGTATTTCTTGAGGTATAACTCCCATTTATCAATTAGCTTTCCTCTATGTGATCGGATTATATCCTTTAAGCTTTGAGGTGGCTTCATGCTCTTGTGATTCCCCATAAGCTATCCCTCAGATGCTTTTAAACTTTCTGATAGCTCTCAGGAGCTTGAAGGATCCTCTCCTTGAACGGCATCTCTTTCACATCAAGTAATATCGTATAAGTGGATATCACTCCTAAGGGAAGCCCTTTGAAGTTTAGGAGGCTTTTAAGGTACTTGTAGCTATCTTTGTGAAGAGGCGCTTGAAATAGGAAATAGGTTAAGTGGCAGTTCTCACCTTTTTCTTTCTCTAGCCTAGCTTCAGCGTATGCAGCAATTGACGATGGAGTAGCTGAGCTGACTACCCTTAATATCAGGAAGTGTTTCCTGTACTCCTTAGGTAATTTCCCAGCCTTAACCTTATCTAGGGCTTCTGAGTTAGCGCCTAACAGGAGAAGGTAGCCTACAGCTTTTTCGTAGCTGAAATCTGGTATCAGCCCCTGTTCGCAGGTGTACTCCCCTTGCAGTGCGAAGTTTCCCCATATAAGTGGGGACTTACCCTCGGTTTTGTCTATCTTCCCTGTGATGGTAACAGATATGGCTTTCTTCCTAAGCCTAGCTAGAGGAGTTACCCTGCTATAAACCTCGCGAAGCCTGAAAGAGGAGATGCTTACCCTGCTCTCTCCTAAGTCAAACGTGGAGGCTTTTCCCTTTCCGCTTCTCTCAGCTCTTAAAATAGTTTTTGCTAGAGCGCT
>JALUEN010000150.1 GCA_027052755.1 bacterium
CTTATAAACTCTCTGACTTCAAGGAGCAAGGTATCCCTGAGTTCGTTCAGGATAACCACTCTTACTCAAAGAGAGGAGTTCTAAGAGGGCTTCACTATCAACTTCCACCAAAGGCTCAGGGGAAGCTTGTTAGGTGCGTTAAGGGAAAAATCATAGATGTAGCTGTGGATATAAGGAGGAGCTCAAAAACCTTCAAGAAGTGGGTAGCAGTGGAGCTATCGGAAGAGAACAACCATATGCTCTACATCCCTCCAGGCTTCGCCCACGGTTTCCTGGTCCTATCTGAGGAAGCCCATGTGATCTATAAGGTAACGGAAGAGTACTCTCCGCAACACGATAGGGGTATAATCTGGAACGATGAGGAGATAGCCATCAACTGGCCAATTGACAGCCCTATTCTATCCCCTAAAGACGCTAATTTGCCACCCCTTAGGGAAGCGGAGATCTTTGAGTAGTTTTATCGCGGAAATCTCGCTAAAATCGGAGGTGGATGATATGACTAAGGTATTAGTAACCGGTGGAGCCGGGTTTATAGGTAGCGAGTTTGTTAGACAAGCCGTTAAGAGAGGCTACAAAGTAGTCGTAGTTGACAAGCTAACTTACGCAGGAGATCTAAAGAGGTTAAACAGCGTGATAGATCAGATTTCATTCTACAGAGCTGACATATCCGATAGAAAGGCAATGGAAGAGATCTTCTCCAGTGAGAAGCCAGAGATCGTCGTTCACTGGGCAGCTGAGACTCACGTGGATAGAAGCATCCTCAACCCCAGCCAGTTCATAGATACGAACGTTAAAGGCACTCAAACACTGTTAGACCTCTCAAGAGATCATAAGGTGAAGAGGTTTATAAATATATCTACGGATGAGGTATATGGGGAATTAGGAGAGGAGGGGGAGTTCACCGAGGAGACCCCTCTTAACCCTAGCTCTCCCTACTCAGCATCAAAAGCAGCAGCAGATATGTTAGGGAGAGCTTACTGGAGAACGTTTAAACTACCTGTTATAACTGTGAGACCATCTAATAACTACGGTCCCTGGCAGTATCCAGAGAAACTAATCCCTGTTGTCATCTTAAAGGCGATAAAGAATGAGAAGGTACCGGTTTACGGTAAAGGCTTAAACGTTAGGGAGTGGCTACACGTTTCTGACTGTGCGAGGGCTGTACTAGAGATCATAGAGAAAGGTAAGGATGGCGCTATCTATAACGTGGGAAGCGACGAGGAGAAGAGGAACATAGAGGTGGTGAAAACTATTCTTGAGATCCTTGGCAAGCCAGAAGATTTAATAGAATTTGTCCCGGACAGACCAGGTCATGACTTTAGGTACTCAATGAACACAGAGAGGATAAGGAGAGAGATCGGTTGGGAACCTCTTGTGAGCTTCTCTCAAGGGATAAGGGAGACGGTCTCCTGGTATCTCTCTAACCTCAAGTGGGTGGAGGAGAAACTCCAAGAGCTTCAAACCTTCTGGAATAAGGAGTACTGGAAGAGAAGAGAGGTTGTTAAGAGTTGAAGGTAGTCATCACAGGTGCATCAGGCCAGCTGGGAAGGGAATTTCAGGATATCTTAGATAAAAAGGGCTGGGAACTCTTTCCACTCTCTCACCGAGATCTCCCTATTGAGAGCTTTGAGGAGGTTCTAAGAGTTCTCAAGGAGATCAAGCCGGACATTATCTTAAACTGCGCAGCTTACAACTATGTTGACAAGGCAGAGGACGAGTGGGAAGTAGCGTTCAAGGTAAACTCCAGAGGCCCGTTAAACCTAGCGGTGGCTTCAAGGGAGATTAACGCTAAACTAGTACACTACAGTACTGACTACGTATTTGATGGCGGTAAGGATGACCTGTACCAGGAGACAGATGAACCTAATCCACTGAATCAGTATGGTAGGAGCAAGCTTCTCGGTGAGAGGTGGGTTCTTGAGGAGAACTCTAAAGCGCTAGTCTTCAGGGTCAGCTGGGTGTACGGCAATGGGAAGCAGAACTTCATCTTCAAGTTGTTAAACTGGGCAAAGGAGAGGGATAAGCTCCTGGTAACCTTTGATGAGTTCTCGGTCCCAACCTGGACCAGGTTTATAGCAGAGAACACCCTTAAGTCTCTTAAGGAGGATCTGAGCGGGCTATTTCACCTGGTACCTCAAGGCCTCACATCAAGGTTCCACTTAGCTCAAGAGGTCTTCAAGTTAAAAGGCCTCCAAAAGAGGTTGATACCTGTACCATCTTCAACGTTTAATCTAAAGGCAAAGAGGCCTAGGTTCTCCGCCATGGACTCCAGCAGGCTCCAAACCCTGCTTAACGTAGAGTTCAGGGACTGGGCCGAGTACCTAAAGGAGTTCCTAACCTCAAGTTATTAATCCCGCTCTTGGAGGGGTAAAACATGACGTTTAAGAGGAGGATTTTCTGGTGGAGGGTTTCCTCCTATTGGTGGGTTCTAATCCTATTAGGCATATTAGTCCTTGGGTATAACTTCTACTCTTACGCTCGGAGATACAGCGAACGTGTTCTCAGGCTATACTACGGTGAGTTTCAGCAACCCCGTTTCAAGATACCGAAGTTAAGCTTAAATTCCATCACTACCACTAAAGTGAGTATCACCTGTGATCTAACCCTACCCTCAAGTAGTATAACCTTTTTCGGTAATAGCGAGACCTCCGACTTCTTCTACAATGCTTACTACAAAATAGAAGTTTACCAAACTAGCACCTCAAGAAAAGTATGGTCCAAAGAAGAAAAGCTACAGAAGATTAGGAGATTTTATTACGATGATGCGATCCACAACTCCTATCTATCCCTCACAGATTATCATAGCTTTAATTTTAAAGCTCCTGATGAGGGATACTATGATCTAGTTATATCAACTAGCTTTTCAGGAAAAGGTCTTAAGCTCAAGGAATGTACTGTGGAGGTGAGATCAGTTCCAGATGATATAGGAACCCCTCAGGGATCTATACTGTTCATTCTTGGTATATTATTGCTGATATCAGCTGGTATCCTTTGGTTGATCAACTTCTCCACAGCGCCTCCTAAATTATACTAGAGAGATAAGAATAAAAAATTGGTGGAGGTGGCGGGAATCGAACCCGCGTCCGAGAAGGCGGGCGCTGGAGCACCTACAGGCTTAGCCTGGTCTTTTAGCTTTCAGTAGAGGGTCGCCGACCAGGCAGGCTACCCTCTACCTAGCCTCCATGAGGTGTCGAGCCGAGGCT
>JALUEN010000151.1:0-2431 GCA_027052755.1 bacterium
CCTCTGGGAGGGGGTTTTTCTCTTTTATAGAACTTTCTTCTAACTGCTAGACTCTCTTAACAGATACCTGTAAACACAGATTTTCAATAGGAGGGTTAAAGATGATCTTTAGGTTCTTTAAAAAAGGAAAGGAACTATGGGAGAGATGTCCATCTTGTAAGGAGATGATCTACAAGAAAGAGCTTGAGGAGAACTTATTTGTATGTCCTAAGTGTAGCTATCATCACAGGATAGGGGGAAGGAAGAGGATAGAGATAACTTTTGATCCCGGAACTTTTGAGGAATGGGATTTAGATCTTAAGCCTTTAGACTTTCTTAACTTTGGTGAGGACTACAGAAGGAAACTAGAGGAGAACGCTCAGAAAGTTGAAGCAAATGATGCTGTGATCACTGGCAAGGCGAAGATAGGTGGTTATCCGGTAGCTGTGGGCGTTATGGACTTCAGCTTCAGGGGAGGCTCTATGGGAAGTGTAGTAGGTGAGAAGATAACTAGGATGATGGAGAGAGCTCTGGAGGAGAACTTACCGGTAATCACCTTCAGCGCCTCGGGTGGGGCTAGGATGCAAGAAGGGATTCTCTCCCTTATGCAGATGGCGAAGACCTCAGCAGTTGTAGGCCTTCTAAAGGAGAAAGGGCTGATGTACATTAATGTTCTCACTGATCCTACTACAGCTGGTGTGGCAGCTAGTTTTGCAGGCTTAGCCGATATACTCATAGCGGAACCTGGTAGTTTGATAGGTTTCACTGGAGCTAGGGTTATACAGCAAACTATAAAGGAGAAACTTCCTGAGGGGTTTCAAACTGCTGAGTTCTCCCTAGAAAAAGGATTGATAGACATGGTGGTTGACAGGAGGAAGCTCAGGGATACCTTGATCTCACTTCTCAGAGCTTTCTACTCTAGTCCTCTCAGGGAGAAGATCTACTCCTGAGAGTGTATATCAGAGGTGAGCTAAATGGATAAGAAGCTCAGATACATTAGAATACCTTTTAAGTTTAAAAACTTAGCTGGATATATTGTAGGGTTTATATTTCTCTCTCTGTTTTGTGGTCTTTTCGCTGAGGCTATGATGGCTGGTATGGGATTAGGAGAAACAGTTTTGCCTGAAACTCCAATAGAGCTCCTCGTTGACCTTCTCCTCATTGGAGTAATCTTCTACCTTATGATCTGGTATCCAATTAATAAATACCTCAGATTAGGTATTTACCTTGTGGTTGAAGATGGGAAGATCTCTGAGCGAGTAGGAGGACCAGATGGAAAAGTCCAATGGGAGGCTGACCTCAAAGATACTTCAATACTGTTGAGAAGGGAATATGCTAGGTCCTCCAGGGGAAGCTCAAAACCTGTGTATGTCTTGGTAGTGATCGCCTCTGAGGAAATGGGGAGCGGAGCTATCACTAGAAGAGATAAGTTGAAGATTACTGACGATGATTATCTACCTGTTAGGATGATAGCTGAGGACATCGCTAACGCCCTGGGAGTAGAGGTGAGGGATACTGTTGAGGAGGAGTTTATCACCCCTGGAGAGTACGGAGTTTCGCTTCTATCTAAAGCCCTTAGTGGAGTTTTAGAAGCTCCTCCACTAGAGCAGCTGCTGAGAGACGGAAAGCTTAGAAAACTCTTGAAGCTCAGATCCCTTTCTGAGGATATCCTATCTATTCAGATCGCTCCATCTATTGAGTTTGAGTACATAATTCCTACAGCGGTAGCTGGTTTCCTACTCTGGAGTATTTACACCTGGAGGCAGGGTGTACCTGAATTCTTTCTGATTGACATAATGTTGTTAATCATCTTAGTTACCTTTATTTATAACCTAGGTCTTCTGCTCTTTCCTGTCTTATCAACTTTTGAGATAACCTTAACCCCTGAGAGGGTTATAGTAAAGCAGAAGCTATTTGGAGGAATTACTATAAGAACTCTTAATATCCCTATTGACTCAGTAACTGACCTTAACGTTTTAAAGGGGAAGACCTACCTATTCTTCTGGAGAGATAACATTAGGGATAAGGTAAAGATAGGAGTTCTAGGACGGGAGGAGTTTGAATCCCTTAGAGATTTAGTATATAGCTATATTAACTACATCTCTAGGAAAACTCTATAATCTCTTACTAATGTACATTGTTAGTGCTAATCGGAGCTTTTTAAGGGAAAGTCAAACTTGGCGATTAGCTTGTCCAACTCTTTTAATGCTCTCTCCGAGTTCTCCTCTATCTCATATATCATCCTAAAGAACTTCCTGAGGTGATCCCTAAGCTTATCCCCACTAAGGAAACGGAAGTTCACCCTCTTGAGGAATAAAGATGCAAGATCCTCTGGAACTCCCATTACTTTACTGAGTAACCCAATAAACTCTGGATCCTCTGAGCGATCCCTTAGTTCATCTATTCCTTTTCTCAGAAGCTCTAGGATGAAATTAGCTTCCTCTAGGTGCTC
>JALUEN010000151.1:2441-10913 GCA_027052755.1 bacterium
AAACTCACCTTTAACGACGATCCCAGCGTTAGGGGAGTTGAAGTCCGCTACCACCTTGTGAAATGGTAGATCAGTGTAAGTGATCCCCCTCTTCTCTAGCTCATAAACCGCATAGCTGGCTTCTGGCTCCCTTAAGACCGCGTTCTCTATCTTCCCCTCCACGAGATCTCTGTATATCTTCTCCGGCCTCCCAAATGGGTTCCCGAACTTGAACTGGAAGTCATCAGGTGATAACCCTTCTCTAGTTATTACGTATCTGGTTATCTTAGCTGGAGGCGCTTCCTTAAAAAGCGGGAGATAGATCTCCTCACCTAATATATCTTTAAAACTAGATATCCTCTTCCTTGAGATTAAGTGGAAGTTACCCCATACTAGAACAGCTGGCATATAAACATCCCTTGTGTAAAGCCTAGGCATAACCAGTACTGATGTGAAGCTTAGATCAGCCTTCCCCTGAACTATCCAAGCTAAGTGTTTCTCAGTTTCCTTCCATACCTTTATCTCATTTATGCTGAACTTCTCCCTGAACTCCTCCTTTCTAAGGAGATCTACTAATAGTGGATAGGTTACCGGCGTGGCTGATTGTATGGTAACCTGGAGCTTCCCTTTCTCCTCTTCTCTCTTTGAAGTTGAGAAGCCTAAGAGTGATAACAGATCTTCCTCCGGCTCCGATACCTGAACGCTACCTAGAGCTCTCTCCTCCTCTTCAGATAAACTTAACTCATCCGAGGACTCTAAACACCCAGGGCTGTACTTGAGAAGCTCCTCCTCTAAACCTAGAGCCGAGTTTAAAGTATGTAAGATCTCACACAGCGATACCCCCGCCACCTTTGAGGCTTGAGCAAAGGTTACCTTTCTAGCTACGGTGTTGTAGAGAATGGGATTTAGTAACCTCTTAAAGTTAGGTGATAACTTAACCAACACGTCCTTTAGAAAGGGGTACTTGTCTAGAGTCTCCTTAACGTTATCGCTACCTAGGATTGGCACCTTTCTCTCTGATACCTCAGACCTCATGGCTTATCCCCTCCCGATGTGCTCATATAACTTTCATCAGTTAAAAATTCGTTAGGAAACCTAAAGAATCCTTCCGAAGAGGAGATGAAGTTTCAGTGTAGAAAACAAAAGTTAGTAAGTGATTACTAACTAACCTTAGCTTTGGAGGTGACCTACTTGCCCAGACGGTCTAACACCAGGGAGCGCATCCTAGATAAAGCCTTTGAGTTGATAGGTAAGAGGGGCCTCATGGGGTTTAGTATGAGAGATCTTGCTGAGGAGGTGGGAATTACTGAGGCAGCTATCTACAGACATTTTAGGTCTAAGGAGGATTTAACGGTAAACGTCATCCACCATAGGTTAAAGCCTTACGTTATGGATATTATTAAGAGGTCTGTGGAGGAAGCTCTTCAGAGGAGAAGTTTAAATGCTCTTGCTGAGCAGTTCCTAGGCCACATCAAGTTAATTGAGAGCGATTTTCCTAAGCTCAGGAGTTTAATAATGGAATCCTATGCTTTAGGGAGAGAGGAGCTGAAGAGGGCATTGTTAGAGGTCTTAAAAGGGATCCACACTGAGGTGGCAGAGTTAGTTAAGAGGTTACAGGAAATGAGAATAATCAACTCGGACTTATCCCCAGAAGCTGTAGCTTTTATCCTGATAGCGCTTAAGAACTCGCTCCTGTTCGTTGATCAGCTTAAGTTAGATCTAGGGGAGTTAGGTGTAGAGGGGTGGTTAGATGACCAAAGGAGGAGAGATATATGGAAGGTTTTAGAGATAGGTTTACTACCTTAGTTCTCTTATCTTTTGTGTTTTCCTTTATCCTCTCTGCTATCTCTCAGGCTGGTGTTCTCAGTTTCAATGATGTCCTATCCCTCTCTAAGGATGTTCCTGAGGTGCGTTCCGCTTACCACCAGCTTAAGTCATCTGAGTACTCATTAAAAGGATTAAAGAGCTCTTATGGACCAAAGGTGGAGCTATTTTACAATTACATATACTATCAGCCGGAGATACTTCTCCAAATGCCGACGCTATCTGGTTTCATTAGCGTCCCTATAGTTTATCCCTATAACTACCAGTGGGGGGTTAGGGTTAGCAAACTGGTATACTTTAACTCCCTTAACCTGGGATTAAAGGCGAGGGCATCTGAGGTAAGGGCTAAGGAATACACCTACCTCTACAAGCTCAGAGAGGCTAGGCTCAAAGCAGTTGAAAAGTACTTAGAGGCTTACAGAGCTCGTCAGCTCCTGAAAGTAGCCAAGGAGGCGGAGGGATTAGCTGAAGAGGTTTACAGGGTTACTCAGGAGCTTTATAAAACCGGTTTAGCATCTAAGTTTGAGCTTCTCACTGCTGAGGCTAATCTCAGGAAGGCTCAGGCTAACTTAGAGGGTGCTAAAGAGATGGGCTCTATAGCGGAGAGATCTTTAATCAGCTATTTAGGGCTTGAAGATGGTGAGCTAGAGTTTGATATCTTTGATAAGGCTGACCTAGATCTCCTTATATCAGGAGCTGAGTTCCTCTTAAGGGATGAACTTCCTGAGGTCCCAATAGATGAGCTTCCTGAGGTTTTGGCCTTAAAGGAATCTAAACGAGGTTTAAACCTTGCTTCTAAGGCTAAGAGAGAGGAGAACTCCCCTCGCTTGGCTATAGCCTTAGAGGAAACAAATCAGAGAGCGACACTTGTGAGCAAGGACTGGAACTTCAGGGCGGTTATCTCCCTCTCCTGGCCCCTCTTTGACTCTGGGTCTTCGGAAGCGGAAGCTAGATCTTTAGAGGAGAAGGAAAGAGCGCTTGATAAAACCCTTGAGAGGTTGAAGTCCTCTATCATCTTCGCTAGGAAGGCTACAACTAGCTCGCTTAAGTCATCGTTGTGGAGTCTCAGAGCTTCCCTTGCTGAGCTGAGAGCAGCTGAGGAGAGCTATGAGATAGCGCTTATCAGGTATAAGAATGGTTTAAGTAATCAGGTAGAGTTAATTAATGCTCAAACCAGGTTAGCTCAAGCTAGAAGTGCTGTAGCTTCCCAGAGAGCAGGGCTTATACTGAACATGTATAAATTCCTTCACTTTAGGGGATATGAGGTTAGATCTTGGGAAGATATCTTAAGGCTCTCTAAGGGGAAGCTTCCGGAGCTTGTAACTGATGAACTACTTCTCAGAAGGGGTGAGGGTGATGAGAAATAGCTCTACTGGATCTACCTGGGACTTAAATAGAGACTTAGGGATAGCTAGGTTGATATCTTGGATCTTAATCTTAAGCTTGATATTAGGGATCTTGGTTTCCTGTAAATCTAAAAAAACAGAGCTAATTGAGGAAAGAGAAAGAGCTATACCAGTTAAGGTTATGAGGGCAAGAGAAGGGGAGTTAAAACAAACTGTTGACTTTGACGCAGCTGCTACATATAAAAACGTTGTCCCGGTAGCATTTAAGGTAGCTGGCAAGGTGAAGAGGGTTTACGTTGAGGAAGGGGATAGAGTTGAGAGGGGAGAGGTATTAGCGGAGCTGGATGACAGTGATTATCAGAATAAACTGAAGCTAGCGGAGGCAGCTTTGGCCGCTGCTGAGGCGAATTACCAAGCGCTGAAAGCTCTCAGAGCAGTTCAGGTATCCCAGGCTGAGGCTGACCTTAAGAGGGCTGAGCAAGCGCTGAGAGCTGCTGAGGCTCAGCTACAGTTGGCTAAAGCGAACTTGGATCAGGCGAAGAGAGATCTGCAGAGGATGCAAACCCTGTACTCTCAAGGAGCTATATCTCTTCAGAATTTTGAAATGGCTAAACTCAGGTTTAAATCTGCTCAGAGCGCTTACAAAGCTGCGCTCTCCTCCTATAACCAAGTGTATCAGGCTTACCTGGTAGCTAAGCACGCACCTAACAGAGTTAAAGCTACTGATGAACAGTTAAGGGCAGCAGAAGCCTCTGTTCAGCGAGCTAGAGCCTCCTTGCAGGATGTAAAAAAACTCCTCAGAGATCTAGTCTTGGTAAGTCCCTCTTCAGGAATAGTAGTTGAGAGGAAAGTTGAGGAGGGAATGGTTGTTGGCCCTGGAGTGCCAGTCTTCTTCATTGGAACCTCCTCTGAGATAGTTATCAGGGGAAAGATCTCTGATAACGATGCCTCTAAACTTAAAGTGGGCTTGAGAGGTACAGCTCGCTGGAATGACCTCACTTTTCCTGTTGAGATCATAAAGATATACCCTGACCTCAAGGCTATCGGTTTGAGACAGGTAGAGCTTAAGCCTATCTCCTCAGTCTCCTTAGATCATGGGGATTACCTCAGGGTTAGCCTCCCATATAAGAGCTATAAAGGGATATTGATCAAGAGGGAGGCCCTGATGCTATCACCTGAGGGTTATTTCCTCTTCGTTGTGGAAAATGGCGTTGCCAAGAGGAGGAAGGTTAAGGTATTAACTCAGAGAGCTGATAAAGCTGTGGTTCAAGGGATAAAAACAGGGGAACTTGTTGTGATTGAGGGGCAATTTTTCTTAAGCGATGGAGTTAAGGTTAAGGTGAAGGATATACTTGATTAAAACCTGGGAGTGAGGAGATATGATAAGGTGGTCGGTCAAGCACTGGGTTACAGTCTTTGTGGGAGTGCTGGCGCTGTTGGCGTTGGGATGGGTTGCTTTCTCTGGACTGAACGTTAGTCTCCTACCTGACATAGAGATGCCTGTGGTAACCGTTATAACCGTATATCCTGGAGCCTCACCCTATGAGGTAGAGGAGTACGTTACGAGAAAAATTGAGGACGCTGTTTCATTATGTGATAACATAGATAATATAAAGTCCATAAGTGCTGAGAGCTTATCAGTGGTTACTGTTGAGTTTCAGTGGGGAACCGATATGGATTACGCTCAATTTGATGTTAAAGAGAAGATAGATAGGATAAGGGAGAAGCTACCAGATGACATAGAGGAGCCTTACCTAGTGAGGTTATCGGTTTCGTCATTAATGCCGATAGCTTTCATGGCTTTAAGCGGAGATGTTAATGAGGGCTATTTAAGGTGGCTGGCTGATGAGGTAGCTTCTAAGAAGATCGTTGAGCTACCAGGGGTAGCTAGCGTAAGCGTTGCAGGTGGTCTAAAGAGGGAGATCCACGTTACCCTGCGGGATAAGGATATGGCTAAGCTGGGAGTTCCCATCACCTCTGTCATCTCCGCTATAAGGTTCAATAACTTATCCTATCCCGCGGGTAACCTGATATTTGGAGCTAGAAGATATAGGGTAAGGACTTACAGTGAGGTAACCTCAATGGAAGATCTGAAGTTAATACCAGTAGGCGCTTATAGCGGGAAGGTTGTGAGACTTAGTGACATATCTGATATCTATGAAGGATATAAGGAGAGAACTAGCTATGCTAGGATAAACGATAAGCCTACCGTCTTCCTCTTAGTTTACAGGCAATCTGGAGCTAACATTGTTAGGACATGTAAGGTTGTTAGGGATAACATACCCGAAGTTGAGAAACTGCTTCCTCCTGGAGTTAGCTTGAGTATGGTTTTCGGATTTGATGAACGGATTAACGAGATTATTAATAACCTGAAATCCGAGGCTATAGAGGGATCTATACTAGCGATATTGATTATCTTACTATTTCTCGTATCAGTTAGATCTACCCTGGTTGTAGCTATATCAATCCCCCTCTCTGTTATAGCAACCTTTACTGCTCTCTATTTCATGGGCTTGTCCTTTAACATGGTTACTATTGGTGGTCTAGCATTGGCCATCGGTAGGATCGTGGATGACTCAATAGTCGTGATAGAAGCTATAACCAGGCACTTTGCTCAGGGAAAATCGCCTGTTCAAGCCGCTATTGACGGAACCGAGGAGGTTTGGTCAGCTATCGCTGCTTCTACTTTAACTACTATCGCTGTCTTCGTCCCTATCTTCTTCCTTCCAGGTCTAGCTAGGCAGTTCTTTAAGGGATTTAGCGTTGTTATGATCGTGGGTTTACTTGCCTCTCTGTTCGTCGCTGCTCTTGTCGTCCCTCCATTAGCTACTTTTACCTTGGGATTAGGGAAGAAGAGCTTAGAGGAGAGGGAGAACGTAATAACTAAGTCCATAAAATGGCTTCAGGAAGTATACAAAGGGTTTCTCAGGGGAGCTCTTAAGGTTCGGGGTTTAGTACTTCTGATAGCTTTCGTTATTTTCCTAGCTTCCCTGTACGGCTTGAAGAATATAGGAAAGGACTTCCTACCTAGCACAGATATGCCTATAGTTATGCTTTCCCTCTTCACGCCGCCGGGAACCTCACTGGAAACTACTTTCCAGAAAGCACTTGAAGTAGAGAGGGAATTGTATAAGACGATAAAGGAAGAGGGAGCTAGTTATGAATTCCTTTTCACTATAGCTGGAGCTGAAGGAGAGTCTAGGGGTCTGATGCTGATGTTAGGTGGGATTACGGGAAGCGATGAGTACGCTAGAGTTGAAGCTAAGCTGATGAAAAAAGATAGGAGAAAGGTTAGAACTATAGTTAGAAAGCTCAGGGAGAGATTAAAAGATTATCCGGATATAACCGTTGACTTCACTGATCCATTAAAAGCGATCACGGGACAAGCTAATATTAAACCTGTGGAGGTTGTCCTGAAGGGAAGCGACCTGGACACCCTCTGGAAGATCGCTAATAATCTGAAGAAGCGCATATCTGAGATACCAGGTGTCTATGATGTTGACCTCTCCTGGAAGAGAGGAGCGCCAGAACTTAGGTTGAAGGTGAACAGGGAGAGAGCCGCTATATATGGTTTTAGCGCTATGGAGATAGCCTATGCTATCCAAGCGCTCACAGATGGGGTGACTGTAACCAAGTACAAGAAGCGAGGACATGAGTATGATATAAGGGTTAAGTTTAGGAAACCAAGAAGTGAGAGAGAGCTTAATGGGTTTTATTTGGTCTCATCGTTAACTCATAAATCCCTACCTCTTAGAGCTATAACAGATCTTAAAGTGGATACATCACCCTCAGTAATTGAGAGAGAGGATAGGATGAGGATAATAAGGATAACAGCTAACAAGGATCCAAAAGTCTCCTTAACTAGTATATTATCTGAAATTAAAAGTATTATAGATGCAGAGGGATTACCTATAGGTTATACCTACGAGTTCAAGGGAGAGGAGAAACAGAGGAGGGAGACATTCAGCGGGCTTGGTGCTGCCCTCATATTCGGTATTATCCTGATTTACGCTATACTAGCCTCTCAGTTTAACTCCTTAACCCTGCCCATCATCCTGATGATGTCTATCCCCTTGGAATTAATTGGAGCCTATCTAGGCTTGGTAACCTTTAACCAGACGTTGAACATGATGTCAATGATGGGTGTGCTAATGGTTACCGGTATAGTTGTCAGCAACGCCGTCCTCCTCATTGACTACACGGATCAGCTTAGAGCAAAGGGAATACCTAGGGAGGAGGCTTTACTCCAAGCTGGTAGCGTTAGGCTTAAACCGATATTAATGACCACATTATCCACGATTTTCTCCATGATTCCGCTTGCGCTGGGACTCAGGGAAGGAGGAGAGCTGTTCAGACCTCTTGCTGCGGTTGTTATAGGTGGACTAACCACCTCAACGCTGTTAACACTGCTAGTGGTTCCAGCCTTCTATACTTATATGGATGACCTGGAGAGGGTGATCCTGAAGAGGAGCAGGTTTCAGGAGCTTCCCACCTCTTCAGAGGGAGAGTAAAAGTTAAAGGGGGAGGGAAATTCCCTCCCCCTTTATTAATATCCTTTCTCTTAGGTTGTATATGATTCCCTGTGTTACTTCTCCTTAACTCCTAGCTCCTCCTCTTACCGGGTTCCCTGTTGGATCTGCCTAAGGGTTAGCCTCCAAGTTCTTCCTTAAACGTTTTCTCTATCTTTCTCTTAATCCTCTGAAGAGCGTTGTCTATGGATTTTACGTGTCTGTTAAGTCTCTCTGCCATCTCCTGGTAGGATAAGCCCTCTAGGTAAGCAGCTAGGACACGGCTCTCTAAAGGAGATAAGGTCTTCTTTATCTTCTCCTTCAGGTCCTTGGAGAACTCCATCCTCATGTAGATCTCCTCTGGATCACATACCTTAGAGACCGCTATAACATCAAATAGGGTCCTGTCGCTGTCCTCGTCATAGATAGGTTTGTTTAAGGATATGTAGCTGTTAAGTGGGAAGTGTTTCTGTCTGGTAGCGGTTTTGATAGCAGTTATTATCTGCCTGGTGATACAGAGCTCAGCGAAGGCTTTGAAAGAGGTTTTTCTCTCAGGTTTGTAGTCCCTTATAGCCTTGTATAGTCCTATAAAGCCCTCCTGTATGATATCATCTTTTTCTGCTCCCATTATGAAGTAGCTCTTAGTCTTGGAGCGGACGAAGTTCTTGTACTTGTTTATGAGCTGATTGTGTGCCTCCTGATCACCCTGCTTTGCTAACATAACTAACTCTTCATCAGTCATATCCTCGTATCTCTTATTCTGCTCTAGTAACCACATGGAGGGCATCTCCTTCATCTCCTTTCCTATATTATCT
>JALUEN010000152.1 GCA_027052755.1 bacterium
CATCTATCTAGTAGTTCCTCTAATAATATACTTCCAATATAACCACCACAACCGGTTACCATAACTCTCATAAACCAAACCCCTCATTCCTAGTACCTTTAATGTAGCTACACTACCTTCTTCGTTCCTCAGAGCTGAAACTTCCTCATAGCTTCTAAGGAGAGCTCTAGGAACTCATCTAATGATATCCCTAACTTCTCACACTCCTTTATAGCGTTCCTGTTAGCTCCTGAAGCGAACCTCTTCTCCTTAAACCTCTTCTTCAGGGATTTCAAAGCGAGCTTCTCTATACTCTTCTCTGGCAAGACCAGGGCAGCTGCAACGATCAAACCGGAAACATTCTCAGCAGCTGCCAGTGCGTGATCTAACCTCGTCTCCCTAGGGATCCCCCTCAAGTCGTTGTGGGAAACTATAGCGTGGACAACCTCCTCAGGTGCGCCTAAGTCCCTCAATATCTCCTCAGTTACCCTTGTATGCTCTTCAGGAGAAGTCTCATCAACATCTAGGTCATGAAGTATTCCAACAACTTCCCACAGGTCTTCATCCTCCCCTAATCGCTTAGCTAAAGCCCTCATTATCATTCCAGTAGCAATACAGTGCTTAATTAGATTCTCCCTCTTAATGTGCTTCCTCAAAAGCTCTAAAGCCTTCTCCTTCGTTATAAACACCTCAACCACTCCTTACAAGTTAGGTTACAAGGTTGGCTTAGAATCCCAGGTAAGGTCTGATAAATGTTCGCCATATAGCTAATAGGGCTCCAGTTACTCCCTCTCCAGCTAACATTCCCGATCCCACTGGGTAGTCTATCTCCTCAACTGCTTTAGGACCGTACTTAGAATCTATGATAACCTTAGCTAAAGCTCCTAAGAAGATAGATACCGAGTAGTAGAAAGGTATGATCAATCCTATTCCCAAGCCTATGGGAGATGGTAGGTACTTCTTATACTTAGCCGTAGCCGGCAAGTTCTCAAGAAGACCTATAGCTAGTCCAATTAGAGCTCCAACTAGGACGCTCTGTGGAGCTCCTGGGGGCATAGCCTTCATCCCCTCTGCTAGGAGCTCAGCGAAACCCTTCCAGACCACAGCAGCAGGTGCTGGCATCTCAGGAGTGGCTATTCCATAAGTAGCCTTGATAGCGATAAAGATAAATACAGCTGATATAGCTCCAACAATAACACCTAGGAACTGAACCATCATTTGGCGCTTAGGGGTAGCACCCACTAGGTACCCTGTCTTGAGATCCTGCATCATATCAGCTGACTCACTGGCACCAGCAGCGGTAACTCCAGCTGTCATCAGGTTCGTCACGGTCTTACCTGGAGCTAATATACCATATACTATTTGGGTTACGTGTCCCATAGCACCTACGGGGTTGATATCCGTCTCACCTGTTGCCCTAACAGCTACCAGAGCTAGGATGAAGGAGAGAATGATGGCTAGAATCCCCATCCACACGGGGATATTGAATACCAGCTTCATCATAGCTACTACTGCTATTGAGGCTAGAGCTAGGAGGAATACCCACCACGAGAAAGGTATCTCAAGAGATGCTAGCTTCCTCAGCTCCTCCTCGCTAACGCCTTTAAGCTCCTCGCTATCTAAATCCACCTTCAGCTTACCTATGGTTGTCAGAGATCTAACTATTATGTTCCACTTGAAGAAGAGGGATATCAGTCCAGTAACCACCATTATAGTAGTACCCGCCCACATAGTCCAGTTAGTAACAGCGTGGTACTCCAAGGATGGGTTAGATAAGCTAAGGTTCACCTCTGGTAATACCTCTAGGGAGAAGTTAAAGGAGAGGACGTGGTGGAAATGGGTAGCGATACCTGAGTTAACCAGCCATGGCGCGATAACTAACCATGCAATAGCCCCACCGATTAACATGCTCAGAGCCACTCTCATACCAACTAGCAAGCCTATCGCTAGCATCATCGGGCTCAAACTTAAACCGGTCGTGAGCTCCTTAAAGCTCAACCCCTTGAAGTACTCACCTGGTAGGTAAACCACGCCAGGAATGATTCTCCAGCTATCTCTCAGCAAAGTGAAGAGACTAGATAGAGCTCCTGTTATAGCTAGTAAGCCTGATCTCCTCAGGCTCTTCTTAGCCTCTTCAGAGGAACCTCCCCTAAAGTGAAGGGCTTTCAAGGTTTCCGCACAGGCAGTACCAGTAGGGAAGGTTAACTTTTCAGCAACTACCATCTGTTTCCTAAGGGGAACCGCGAAAAGCACCCCTAGAAAACTGGTGAAGAAGACCCAAGCGAATATCTCCCAGTTAGTTAGTTCATAACCTAATAGGAACAGCGCTGGAATAACGTTAACGATGTTACCAATACTTCCCGCAGCTGAGGCTATGGTCTGAGTTATATTATTCTCAAGGATAGAGTACTGAAGCCCCCTTATCACCTTTGTTATCACGAACATTATTGAGAAGGCTAAGATAGCTGATATGATTGATCCACCTTCTCCCCAACCGGTTTTAAGCCCCATGTAAACGTTGAGAGCTACCATGAAAACACCTAGGATCAATCCAAGTAGAACGGCTTTGAAGGTAACCTCAGGCAGCTTATCTCCTTTATAAACCTCTCTGAGCCATTTTATCTCCTCAAGTATGGGGTTAGTGGATGATTGTTCCTCCACTCTCACTTCGCTCTTCTCCCGTCCAGCGCTCATAATAACTCCCCTCCTCTCCACATAGTGAATACAAATGAAGACTTCCCCTAAGGAGCTTTAAATCCTTTAAAGCGATACCTCTAGGGTATAGGATGTTAGACCAAGTGAGAGATGATGAAGAAGGAGATTCCTCCTATTAGGCCGCTCATAGGGATAGTCAGGATCCAGGCGCCAATTATGTTAGCCACCACGCTCCACTTCACAGCTGTTATCTTCTTTGACATTCCCACTCCCATTATCGTTGAGGTGATGACGTAAGTTGTGCTTATAGGCATCCCTAGGAAGGAAGCCGAGAGGATAACACCTGCAGCGGAGGTCTCAGCGACAAATCCCTGATACGGCTTTATCTTCACCATCTTCATACCCATAGTCTTTATGATCCTCCATCCACCAGCAGCTGTTCCTAAAGCCATCATAAGCGCACATATCATCTTCACCCATATAGGAACTTTGAAGACGGAGAGAGCGCCCATTG
>JALUEN010000153.1 GCA_027052755.1 bacterium
GTTACCAGCACACCGTCCGTCTTGTCTCCCTTGGGCTTGACCCACTGGTTAATTGAGTGGCTCTCTCCTCTCCACCAGTTCCCTGTCCTCCACCTGAATACCCCTCGCTTGTCCTGGAGGTCTATCTTCCCGTTGCCGTCTAGGTCTATCATCACTGGGTCTGACCTTCTCCACCACCTGTTCACACTCTCTTTAAGCCACACGTCCTGCATCTTGTAGTCCTTGTACACGTCCTGGCTCCTCAGCTCTCGGTAGTACCCGAAGTTAGTGTATGATATCTGGTTTGTCAGGGTATAGCCGTAAGCTAGACCAGCTACACCGTAAGCTCCGTACCCGAAAGCACCAACTCCACCGAATCCCCCTAAACCACCGATGAAGGGGCTGTAGATCCCAGCTATCCCTGTGCTGTAGCCAACTCCGGCGAAACCAGCTACAAAGGGTTGATAGTAGATGTTCTGGTTTATGATGTTTATGTTGTAGTTCTCCCTGATGTAAACCACCTCTCCCACCTCCTAACTCCTGAATATTCTCCTAATCATTATTTAAGGCGTATCCCGTCAATGTAAATAGAAAAAATGTTAAAAACAATGTTGATTCGAGTAAGCCACAGAAAAAAATTAACAAATTGTTTCACAAGATAGTTCAGGTGAACATTAAAAGGTTAAGGACCCTCCTAGCGGAGGGTCCTTAAAAGCTTCCTTTAGAATTTTCTCAATCAATTTTCTATTCTGTTTGAGGGTTGCTTATCCCCTGAACGTTTAGCTCAGTATCTCCCTTACTAATACCCAAGTGAATAGTTTGCCATTCATCAGATTTAAGGACTAAGGCATAACCATCCTCATCTATGGATTGGAAGGCGATCTTGAAGCCTTTCTCTTTTAGGTCGTTAATTATGGCGTAAAATACTTGATCGGTCATTGTAGAGTTCAGGTCGTATTCTAAGGAAACGATTTGTTGCTGAGGCGCTCCTAGGGTAGTGTATGAGCTTAAGGTAACGTTCTTAAAGTATTTCTTCAGAACAGGTCTCAAGATTTGATCCAGTTTTGAGGGCGTACCTACTAATTTCACATCTTCATTATCAGAATCAGAGGTTTTCCCCTTTAGGGTAACGCCCTCATCGGTGGTAACCTCAAAAGTAGTAGTACCCTCGTCATCACCTTCAGTCTTCAGTACCACATTCTCCTCCTCATCTGACACAACAGCTTTTGTCTCCTTACCAGATGTAGTGATCTCCAATTTCTTTCCAGAGCTAGCATCGTGAAGAACAATCTTCTCATCACTAACCTGCAGTTTTGTCTTCCCCTTAGAGGTTACCACCTCTGTCTTCTGAGCAACCTCCTCCTTCGCAACCTTCTCCTCTGCTCTCTGAGTTCCCTTAGAAGAACAACCAGGTAGCAGTAGAGCTACTAAGATAACTAGGGAAACGATAATAACTAGGTACCTCCCACTTATTAAGTTCCTCACTTTATCCACCTCCATAAGGTTGTTTCCAGACCTTAAGCTTACTTAGAACTTAAAGCTCAGGCTGAGCTTATACGAGGGGAAGCTAATCTCCTGCAATCTACCAGATACTCTCTTAGAAAATGTCCACTTCCAACCTAGGAGCAGACTAGATCCCTTCGCTAACTTCACCTTTAATAGGATTTGGTATCTATTTCTTGCGATAATCGGATCTCTAAGGTTAAAGTTATCCAGGTGCAGGTGGTCAAAATATTTCAAGTAAAGCTCCGCTGATTTGGATAAGGGAATCTGGTAGAAGAGGCTGATTCCGTAGCTGTGTATCTTAGAGATAGATTTAGATATTAAGTTCTCCTGTTTTATAGATCTCAGGAAAACCCCTAGATATATTCTCTTAGATATATGTTCGTAGAGCTTCCAGTCATCTAACTCCTTAAACCTCCTCAGATTAGAACCAGATTTATAGGTGTAAACTAAAGATAGCTTACCATACTGGAACTTAAAGAATGGGCCATAGAAGAGAAAACCGTTAGGGATATGCGTTTTATCATCAAAGATAAGTCCTGTGCTAAGCTTCAACCTAGTTTTAGGAGAAGACCTCACCCCCCTCCGGGGTAACTCCTCAGCTGAGGAAGAAGAACCTAAGATTAGGAGAATTAATAACGGGATAAAAAGAAGGGAGAGTTTGGTTAAAAGTTTCAATCTAAGCCCTCCTTTCTTAATTTACTCCTTAAGGGAACCTAGCTTCTCTTCAAGGAGGTATGCTGAGATATCCTCAGTAGCCCACAGCTTCACTAGGTTTCCTTCAATCTCTTGCCCTATCACTCTGTACTTGTCAACCTTAGGATAAGATATCCCTTTTTTTCGGGGGAATCTAATATTTTCCTTAGAGGTTATCAGTATCTGATATTCCCTTCCCTCTCTCTTCAATATCTCTTCTGCCTCTTTTAGATCTAAACCTACTAGTACCAGCCCAAGGTACACGATCATCACCCCTTAATCAAGCTTAACTCTCACTCTCCCCTTTAGAAGCTTTCTCCTCTCCTGAGTTTTTCAGAGAGTTAACCAGTAATTCTATCTGTTTCCTCTGTATCTCATCCTTAGCCTTTTTAATCGCCTCGCTAAAGTAAGTCTCAGCTTCCTCCTTCTTTCCAAGCTTATACAGAGCTTCCCCGTAGTAATACAGGAGTTCAGGATCCTCAGTATATCCCACCCTAGACTTAAGCAGGTTCAGGACTTCCTGGTACTTCCCCTCACTCCTATACGTCTGCAGAAGCCCCAAGAGAAAAACCTTGTTCCTGTCAGTATACCTCTTGAGGGCTTCTCTGAAAACTTTCCTGGCTTTAGCATATTCATCTAAGCTGAGATAGGCAGTACCTAGAAGGTAATACTCTGACCTCGTTAGCTTCTCTCTAGGCTTCTTCTCTAGGAACTTGATGATAGCTTTAGGATCACCTGAGATCAGCACTAACCTCTCCTCTAAGTTCTTTAGCTTTTTATTCTTAGGAAAAGCAGTTTTAAGCTCCTTAGCGATCTGGAGAGCCTTATCCAGTTTACCGTTAACAGCTAAGGTGTAGGCGTAGAGAACCTTCATCTCCAGTAGGGTGGATAGGTAAGAG
>JALUEN010000154.1:0-724 GCA_027052755.1 bacterium
CAGAAGAGCATCTGCTAATACCTCATTGGAAACACCCTCAACTGGAGGTTCACTTATCTGAACAAACTGGACAACACCATCTGAGTAGATAGCTATCTCATTTTCATTAAGACTGAGAAATTTATCAGCTTGAGCAACAAGGGACCCATTTCTGATATTAGCTGTTATATCATTACTATTCTGATCCTCAGCATTCAGCCAGTTCTCAGATACAACTGCGTCCTGTAGGAGAATCCTGTTACCATCCAGATCAGGATTACCTATAGCTTTAACGATTATACTTCCCCTTCCAGATATCTTTCCGTTAAGCCCGAGACCACCAACAACCACAAGGGCGCTTGAGGATGAGGCGTTATCAGGTGTATTTATAACAAGGTTAATAGGTTTATACACATCATTGATGGTAATGGATCCCTCAGATAGATCATAAGGAGCAGAGGATATGTATATGTAGTTATTCTCCGCAGAATTAGTTTTAGAGGCCATATCAGCGCTACCCCACTGAACTCGTCCCTCTATCTCCACAGAGTAGTTGCTAAAACTTACTTTACCGTTAGAACTATCACCATATGAAGTTTTATCTAAGAGAAATATCTTAGCCTCATTTAAGAAAGCAGGAGCTCCATCAGCGTAGTAACTTAGATCACCTTCAGTTGTCACGTCATCTACGTAGTAATAAAGGGGTGAATTCTCAGTCACAGTTTTACCATTCAGCTCATATAAC
>JALUEN010000154.1:734-3069 GCA_027052755.1 bacterium
CTAAGTCTAGTGTTTGTACAATCAGAGGTATACTTGAAACTAAGTAAATCTCTTTTAAATTTATTATAATTATTATAGTAGCTATAAAGGACAGCCATATCTTTTGCTAGATCTTTCGTAGCAGTGTAATATCCTTCCTTGGTCAAGGGAGGGAACAAGATCACTCTATTATCATCTATGAAGTAATACAAGCCGCTAGGCATCTTAAGACCAGCCTCTATGTTATCATCAGAGAATTGAGAGTCATCATATAGATTCTCGGTTTTCAAATTAGCGATAACCTTCTTCTTAAAGTTCTCAACCAGCTTGCTTGGGTCACTGATGTGCCCTTGAGTTGCCCTCAACGCTTCCTCTACCTTACTCCTTGTCGGATTAGTATTCTCACCTAATTTTTCAAAGTAATTGTTTATATCCGGATCCGATAGGAAAACCCTGCCAGGTGCGGAATCACTGAACTTACTCAATAAATCAGTATCTAAGCCTGCCTCGTTAAATAGGTCAGTTAACTCAGTAGATGAGCTAGAGGAGCCGGAGGATTCAGATCCGCCTGAGCTACCTGAAGCTGAGGTATTTGACGTAGCAGGAGTAAGAAACCTACCTTGGATACCGCTTCCCTCCTCGCCAAAACGGGTACCCCCTGTGTTAGTTAACCCTACCTTCATCGCCAAGTAGCTAGAAGCTATCCTAGGCTCGTAAGTATCCACAGCACTCTTTATGTTCCACCTCTCCGCGGACATGACCGTAACATTACCACTTATAGACGCTACCGGAAGAAAACTACCTAAGTTAGCCTTCGCTATATCTAAGACCATCTGCCTAGAACCATTATTATTAACGGCGACTAAAAATAGCCTCAGAGATCTTGCGGGAACTACACGCATACCTATCTCTTTAGCTATATCGCTAGTAGTGTTGTTATAGCTGGATAAGACGACAGCTCTGAAGGTATTTCCTGAGGGTTGACAGGAAGAGCTAGACATAGCGTTAGAGACTTCAGAAGGAGTTGAATAGTAGCTAACTATCTTTAAAGTGCTAGGAGGATCAGAGCTCAGCGGTTGAAATTCTATACACGCTCCTTCAACTACCCCATCTCCAGGGAAGTAAGCTATAGCGTAAGCAGGGACATAACTCTCAGGAGCCACTTGGAAGTTCTGTCTGCTGAGGACAACGAGGTCAACCTCCCCTGTTCTCCTAGCTATCTTTTTTAACCACATAGTAAAAGAGTTATCGTTAGTATATATCCTATCCCCATCAGCGGACACTAGCAGGTTATAAAACGTAACTACCCCATTATTGCTCTTTGTTAGGGTGTTCTCAATAAAAGAGGTATCAATGTAGTAAGTATCGCCAGTGTTAGCCACTTGAAAAGTTGAGGTATCCGCAGAGGTTAAGAAGAACAGGACATCAGAGGTAGTGTTCAGAACCCCTTTAAGCATCACCCTCTGAGCATTCCTTGTAACCGCTTGAGCTCCTCCCCTAGTGAGAGCAAACAGGGAAACTGCCATTATTATGAGGACAACGATGATAAACAGAGCAGTGATTAATATCGCTCCCCTCTTTCTATCCACTGAAGCTCTCCAGCGATTCATGGAAATAAGTTTAGAGTACCACCTCCACATAAAGCTTTCACCTCCCAAAAGGTATATTATAATGTGAGAAAAGCTATTTTTCAAGTGGAAAAACTACATCTTAAACGGTATCAAAAGCTATTTCTCCTAATTTTTCCCTAGAAGGAGGGTAAGGGATCGCGTAGTAGAATCCTAGAAATGGTGGTGGGTGTAGCTCAGGTGGTAGAGCAGCGGACTGTGGATCCGCGAGTCGGGGGTTCAAGTCCCCTCACCCACCCCAGAGAGGGCGAATCTTTCAGTTCTAATCCTCTAGTCTGATGAGATAGTAGTTCTCTCTTCCGAGGATGAATATTCTCTTACCGTCCATTGAGACGCTGAAGGTGGCTCCCTTCAACTTAAGCTTAGGTCTAACAGCTTTAAAGGTCTTACCGTAATCATCTGATATCAGGAGAGATATCTCCCTAGATCTGTAAATCTCTAGAACTAACCTATCTCCTCCCCACTGAGCACCTAACGGGACACCGCCTAAGCTCTTAAAGCTATGTTCTGCTATGAGTTCAGGATTCTCTTCTGAGAGATCGTATATGAAGAGCTCTCCCCTGTACCTTCCCGTTGAGGTAGCTCCTACTAAGCGATCACGTTTGTAATCAAAGATCCTCCCAGGATAGCTCAGAGGTCTAACCTCAATGAGCTTTCCAGTAGCACCTGATCCTAACCTGTAAGCGCAAACCTTCTTATCTAGGATAAAGGCTAGCCCTCTAGGATAG
>JALUEN010000155.1 GCA_027052755.1 bacterium
GAGGTATTTCAGGATCAAGAGAGACATAGCCATAATGTCGCCAGATATACCTGGTTACAGAACTATAACTAGGGACATTTCTTTAGGGGGAGTTAAAATAGAGCTCTCAAAACCTCTACCGAAAGGGAAGATTATAGATATCTCTCTCAACATAGAAACCGCTAGGTCAACAGAAGCCCCCCATTTAAAAGCTGAGGTTGTATGGGTTAAGCAGGTTAACCCGAGGAAATGGGAGGCCGGCTTAAAATTCATCTATGATTCACCTCAGCAGAAGGAGATGATAGAGGATTACCTTAACTTCCTGATAGAGACTCAAAAAAGTTTTCTGAAGATGGACGAGTTACCTTAAGGCAGTATAGACTCTCCCAAAAGAGAAATAATAATATAATAATTAAACCATTAGAAGCCTAAAGAACCCTAAGTTCAATTTTGAAAAATGATGAGAAAAGCGATAAACTACATCTTCAGAGCTCTAGTCTTCCTCATAGTTTTTCTAACGCCGATAGCTCCACCTCTAGGTATCGCTATAGGTGTGATAACTTCTCTCCTGAGTGTAGCGCTAATTCTCTTAAATAGGAGAAAATTTGACACTTCCTTTCCAAGGATCTCTATTCTCTACCTACTATCCGTAGTTCCTAGCATTTTTTTCAGCGTTAACTTTACTAAGAGCATCCTCACCTTCTCCGCATTACTTCTAATAATAGCTTTGAGTTCAGAGCTTTACTATCAGGTAAGAGAGGGAGAGATCTCCTCCAAATCTCTTATTCGTTTACTTCTCTCAGCGTATATGATAGTACTAATTATAGGGTTCTTAGAGTACATGTTCAACTTTCATGGGAGAGGCAGGATAGGTATTATCACTTATTCCTTTGGAGGAAGGGAAGCCCTAACATCAACCTGGAGCTACATAAACAGGTATGCCAACTACCTAGATCTGATGATACCTTTAAACTTCGCTCTCCTACTCTCTGAAAGGGGTTTAAAGAGGTTCCTCCTATCACTTACCTTAATATCTGCCATCTTCCAGCTCCTGAAAACCACCTCAGTAGGAGGAACGATATCCAACTCAGTAGCTATCCTAATCATTTTATCCCTTACTCTCCCCAAGATAGGAATTCCAATATCCTTATCCCTGACAACTTTAGGAGCTATCTCTTGGAAAAAGCTATTTAAACTAGCCACGAGATATGGGGTATGGGATCAGAGGGTATATGGTTGGACCCATGATATCCCTCAGATGTTAAAGGGTAGGTGGCTAGTTGGTGTAGGTCTAGGGTGCTACAGGATAGCTGCCTTAAGGGTGGACCCAATGGATAAAGGGCTGACCACTCACGGACATAATATATTCCTGCATCACTTAGCTGTCTCAGGGATCTTAGGCCTCCTAGGGATAGCTTTGTTACTGTTTTCCAATATATACAGGGGGATAGCTGAGTTCTTAAAGAGAAGGGACCCCATTATCCTAGGAATCACCGGCGCTCTGATATCTATAACCCTGCATGGTCTAGTTGAGACGATAATAGATTTCGCTCCTATAACCTTACTCTTCTGGATTTACCTAGCTATCCTAAACGGGAGAATAGATCAACAAACTTACGAGGGGGAAGGGATATCAGTTGAAGGGGAAGCTGAGTTTCAGCAAACTACAGCCACCACCTAGTGGATCAAACAGAAACTTCATCAGGCTTCAATCAGGAGAGGATAGTTTCATCCTCTTAATCTCCAAAGATAGAGAAGATTTTAGGAACTATCTCAGGTTCAGGGATTTGTTAGAATCCCTTGGGATAAACGTACCTCAACTTTACGATAGATTAGAGCTAGAGACGCTCCAGCTGGCACTTTTAGAAGACTGCGGAGAGAAAAGCCTTTACGATCTGTGGGTAGACGGCTCTCCACTTAATAAGCTAGAAAAATACTACCTAGAGACCTTGAGGAATATCTCTAAGTTATGGCTCTCAGATAGATCAGTTTTTGGAGACCTTCCTCACTTTATCCCAGAGGTTATCTCCTGGGAGGTGAGCTACTTCACTGAGAACGTCCTAGATAAGTTCCTAGGTAAGTACGGTTGGATTGTAGGGTATTTAAGAGATGTATCTCACTCCTTCAGCAAGCTCATAGCTGAGTTCACCACACCGATCCACCGGGATCTCCAATCCCAGAACATCATCCTCTTTAAGGATACTGTGAAGATCATAGATTTTCAGAGCGTTCACTTATCTAGCCCACTCTATGATTTAGCCTCACTATTGAAAGATCCTTACGTACAGATCCCTCAATCCCTTGAATGGAAACTCCTAGATCTCGCTTCTAATATCCTGAGACCTCATATAAAGCTAGATGGCTACGGATACAACATCGCTGCTGCTCACAGATTAGCCCAGGCATCAGGGGCTTACGTTAAGTTAACCACCTTAGATAACAAACCTCATTTCCTAAGGTTCCTGAAAACTAGCTTACCCAGGTTAACTAAGGCGCTCCACTCTCTAGGTATTGATCTCCCCAAGAGGCTTGAGAGGGAGATAGTGAATTTAATATAAATGGTGATGTAGAATGAAGGTAGCGTTCAGCCTAGGTGGGACTGGCGGACATATATTCCCAGCTTTAGCTCTAGCGCAGTTCAAGAAGGAAATAGATCACCTATTCATAACCACTGAGAGCGAGCTAAGAAGAGCGCTGATCAGCGAGCTACCAGTAGAGGTCAAGGTAGTCAAAGGTGGCAGGTTCTCCTTGAGGACACCCAGGGAAGGGGTTAGCAACCTAATCGGTATCCTGCAGGCTGGGAAACTGTTCAGGGAGATGGGAGTTAATGCGGTGATAGCTACCGGAAGTTATTCCTGTGTGGCTCCAGCCTTAGGAGGGGTGCTATCTAGGATCCCTCTCTTCTTAGTAGAGCAGAACAGCTTACCTGGGAAAGCCATTAGATTTCTCGCACCATTATCTAGAAAAATTTTCCTAGCTTTTCACGAAAGCGTTAAATACTTTCCCAAGTCAATGAGAGATAAATTAATCGTCGCTGGTAATCCAGTCAGGGATCAGTTCTGGG
>JALUEN010000156.1 GCA_027052755.1 bacterium
CTTCAGTAGCAGCGGTTCCAGTCATACCAGCTAGCTTCTCGTACATCTTGAAGAAGTTCTGGAAAGTTATCGTTGCTAAGGTCTTGGATTCCTCTCTAACCCTAAGTCCCTCTTTAGCCTCTATTGCCTGGTGGATCCCATCAGAGTACCTCCTGCCGTACATCAACCTACCAGTGAACTCATCAACTATTATTATCTCTCCATCCTTAACCACGTAATGTTCATCTCTCCTGAAGAGTTCCTTCGCCTTAAGTGCCACGTTTATGTGATATGCGTATATCCAGTTCTCCTGACTGTAGAGGTTGTCAATTCCCAGCATCTTCTGAACTTTCTCCACACCCTTCTCAGTAAGCGGAACAGCTCCCGCCTTCTCATCTACAGTGTAATCCTCATCCCTCTTAAGACGAGCTGCTATCTTGGCAAATTTGTAGTAAAGCCTTGTATCCTCCTCGGCAACACCGGAGATTATTAGAGGCGTCCTAGCCTCATCTATAAGGATGGAGTCCACCTCATCTATGATAGCGTAGTGAAGCTCTCTAAGTACCATATCCTCTAAGTTATATACCATGTTATCCCTAAGATAATCAAAACCTATCTCATTATTTGTAACGTAAGTTACATCACAGTTATACATCCTCCTCCTCTCAGCCTTATCCATGAAGTGCTGGATATATCCAACTGTTAGTCCCAGGGCCTCGTAGATAGGTCCCATCCAGAAGCGGTCCCTTTTAGCCAGGTAGTCGTTAACGGTTACGATGTGTACCCCTTTACCGGTCAAGGCGTTGAGGTAAGCTGGCAGGGTAGCCACCAGAGTTTTTCCCTCTCCTGTTTTCATCTCTGCTATCCTACCCTGGTGTAGAACTATACCACCTAGAATCTGAACATCAAAGTGTCTCATGTTCAGTTTACGCCTAGCAACCTCTCTAACCAGGGCGAAAGCCTCAGGTAGTATAGAGTCTAACGACTCACCTTTAGCGATCCTCTCCTTGAACTCTGCTGTTTTCTGAGGAAAGTCCTCATCTCTAAGCTTTCTAACCTCAGGTTCCAGCTCGTTCACTTTATTTAAAATAGGTTTCAGTTTTCTAAGCTCTCTCTCGTTTGGATCAAATATCTTCGTAATGCTCTTGAGGAAGTTCTTCAGCATATTTATCCCTCCAATTTTAGGTCTAGCTGGAGAAGCAGCTTAACCTCTTCAAATAAATATTTCTAGAGATCAGCGAAATCTCTTCTCCCTTAAAAGCTTAGGTTTAGACTGGATATACACTACAGGTTCAGAGAACAAGGTTTTAATAACCCCCCCTGGCATGTAAAATTTATACTCAGGGGAATTAGCTCCTAGGAGTACCAGTAAGTTAGTCATAGCAGCAGCTGCTGATCCACATGAGCCGGTCTCCCCGACACCTCGCTCCCATACCCTAGCCTGGTATTTGGAGGTAAGCAGGATAGGTCTCAGCTCATCGCCTGCGTGAAATGGCTCCTCAAGTATCGGCTTGAATATAGAGATGTTCGCATCTATATTTAGCTCCTCTCTTATCTTTGAAGCCACCTCTGGCAGGTCAATCTCTGAGATATCTGTATCGTTATCCTCAATAGGTATCACTAAGTGTTCGTTAGGCATCTCAAGGTAGTAGCCCTTATCAGCTATAGAGGTGAAACTAATTGAGAGCTCGCTAGTGAAGTTAGTGATCCTGAAACCTACATAAAATCCTCCTTCCCTATCAGGGATCACAGTGGACTCAACATAGTCGTTATAGAAGAGCAAGGGTTCACCTTTAAAGTCATATCTCTTGAAGATAAAGGCGGCACCGCTAGCTAAACCGTTGCCGGATATCAAGGAATACGAACCATCAGAGTTATATATCAGGAACTCTGCTTTCGCGTACTTACCATCAGATCCCTTAGGTAGGATAGATATATTCCTTAAAACTGTTATCCCATCTATCTCCTCATCTAAACACACCCTCTTAACCCATGAGGGGTTGAGGATCAGGGTCTCAGATTTTATAACCAAGTACTTATTCCCCTGTGCAGAGAATATAAGTCCTAAAGGATCAATTTTCTGGACAGAGATGATATCTAGCATATATCTCCCCTCCAATCAGAGCTAGAATATTATATCAAAATCCTGAAAGCTCTCTATGTAAGAGGAATAATCCTCATCCTCAGTGAAACCTGCGTAATACTCAAAGATAATATCATCAACGATCTCCAGGAAAGCATCAACTACCTGAGGATCAAAATGCTTCCCTTTAGAATTTTGAATAATCTCTATAGCTTTGTAAGGGGGTAGCGGAGGTTTATAAGGTCGTTTAGTAACGAGCGCGTCAAAAACATCAGCAACAGCTATTATCCTAGCGGGAAGGGGAATCTCCTCACCTTTTAGACCTTCAGGATAGCCACTACCATCCCATCTCTCGTGATGATACTTTATACAGTCAATTACATGAGGCCAGGGGAACTCCACGTTCTCCAAGGCTTTAGCTCCTATAGTTACATGGCTCTTCATCACCTCATACTCCTCGTCAGTGAGCCTACCTGGTTTGTTAAGTATCTTGTCAGGTATTCCTATCTTTCCTATATCATGCAGCCAAGCTCCTATATGTAATCCCTCCAAAACCTCCTCAGGCAATCTCATCCTAACTCCTATACGATAGCTCACCTTAGCCACCCTGAAGGTGTGTCCCTGAGTGTATTTATCCTTAGCATCTATTAGCTTAGCTAGGGATATAACGGTTTGAAGGTAAGCTCTATAGAGTTTCCTCCTAAGCTCAGCAGCTTCTATGTTAACCTTCACTTGGAGCGCTAAAGTTGAAAATATTTCCAAGTCCTTCTCCGAGGTTAGCTTAAAACTATCAATAGCGCGTTCCAGTTGCTGCTCTGCTTCAGCTATCTTCCCCTCCCTAGCATAAGCCGCACCTAAGTTAAAGAGTAGCAGTGGATCATCACTCTTTGTCTGAAGCGCCTCCTCAAATAACTTAACAGCTTTATCTATCTTGTTAGCCATAGCGTAAAGCATGCCCAAGTAATACCT
>JALUEN010000157.1 GCA_027052755.1 bacterium
ACTATATGATGTGATATTTCCATCCTTTATAGCTGGAATGAGTAGTTATTTTATAGCTAAGAATGTCTTTCACGCTCACTACTTCTTTGATAACTTAAATCTATCTCTACCTGACCTAACTATAGATCACACCTTGATCCTAAAGGTTATCGCTATCTCTATTGTGATATCCTTCCTCGCCATCATCTTCATAGAGATCTTAGAGATCGTTGAGATATGGAAGAACCGAATAAAGATCAGCCCTGTACTAAAAAGTCTTATCGGTGGAATGATCCTAGTCATACTAGCTGACTTGGTGGGAACCAGGTACTTAGGCTTGGGATTAAGGGATATAGCAGGCTCATTCATGGGAGAGAGCTTCTCTCTAACTGATGCGGTTATGAAGATGATATTTACATCAGTTACCCTTAATCTAGGAAGTGGAGGTATAATTACACCTATATTCTATATAGGGTCTGTTTCTGGTAACGCTTTAGCTCAGCTGTTCGGGATTAATCCTACACTAGGAGCTATCTTAGGGCTTTCCGCTATGGTCGCTGCTTCTACTAACGCTCCTATTTCCGCTACTCTATTAGCAATAGAGCTCTTTGGTGGACATGTAGCCCCTCTAGCAGCGATAGCTTCAATAGTTAGCTTCGTAGTGGTAGGATATAAATCGGTTTACCCAACTCAGGTGATCTCTATTAGAAAAGCTTATAGCGTTGATGTTCCCGTGGGAGTTGATGTCCACACAGCAGAGCATACACCACTTTCCTCAGAATATTATATTCCACTTCACGCTAGACGAAGGTTCTTTAGAAAGCTCTTCGAAATTCTATGGTATATCAGGGAACCTTTTAGGACATTGAAGTGCATCCTGGTAGGTAAGTTCGCTTCTAAAGGCAAGTAACGGAAAGGGGTGTGAAGAGATGTCTAGGAAATACATAATAGCTAACTGGAAGATGAACATGAGCTTATCTGAAGCCTTACAGTGGCTAAAGGATGTTGAGGAGAACTTTCCGGAGGGAGTTGATGGAGCAGTTTGTCCGCCCTTTGTATACATCAGAGACCTCGTTAAGGAAGCTAGAAAACTAAAGGTTGGCGCGCAGAACGTATCATGGGCTGAGAAGGGGGCTTACACTGGTGAGGTAGCTGCTTACATGCTGAAAGATGTAGGTGCTGATCTGGTAATCATTGGCCACTCTGAGAGGAGAAAGTACTTTAACGAGACTAACCAGGATATCTCCAAGAAGATAACTCTAGCGGTTAAGAACGGTTTAGAGGTAGTTCTCTGTGTCGGTGAGACCTTAGAGCAGAGGCAAGCGGGAAAGGTTGAGGAAGTGGTTAGAACTCAACTTAGGGAGGGCTTAGATGGTGTGCCACCTGAGACCTGGGAGAAACTGACGATAGCCTATGAACCTGTGTGGGCTATAGGTACAGGTGTGCCATGTAAACCTGAGGATGCTATAAAGGTTATAGAGTTTATCAGGGCTGAGCTGAAGGATATAGCAGGCAACAAGGGGAAAGGAATAAGGGTGTTATATGGAGGTAGTATAAAACCTGATAACTTTGAGGAGTTCCTGAAGGTGGGAGTAGATGGTGGTCTAGTTGGTGGCGCTAGCTTAAAGGCGGATTCATTTATCCAACTCCTGAGGTTAGGCGCTAAGTATAGCAGTTAGCAGAATATTAGTTAACATCTCTGAATAGGGGTGATGTGGATGAACTGGAGCGATCCTAAGGTGAGAAATATAACCTGGTTCATAGTTATATTTGTCCTCACGATCATATCAATATATATCCTATTCCTTAAGCAGGATTTCTCTAAAGCTATAAAACTAGGCTTGGACTTAAAATCAGGTACTCACATAACCGTTATCGTTAAGCCACCTAAAGATCAGCCTAATAAGAGGATCACTGATAGTGATATACAGCAGGTTATACAGGTACTGACGAGGAGGCTGAACCCTCAGGGAGTTTCAGAGATTATTATTCAGAAAGCGGGAGAGAATAAGATAGTTATAGATATCCCTGAACAGACAGATCCTCAGGAAGCGATAAAGCTAGTAACAAAGACAGCTTTCCTGGAGTTCAAGGTGAAGTATGAGGATCCAATCACAGGAGAGGAGAGGTGGAAGACTGTTCTAACGGGGAAGTACCTGAAGCGGGCTCAGGTGAGCATAGATCCTGTTAGTAATATGCCTGTTGTTGAGTTTGAGCTGAACTCAGAGGGTGCTAAGATCTTCAGAGATATCACCAGGGAATACTTAGGCAAGCAAATAGCTATATTCTTTGATGGGGAGCTTATCTCAGCTCCTGTTGTGGAATCTGTTATCGCAGGTGGAAAGGGTATAATAACCTTAGGGACTAAGGACTACAAGGAGGCTCTTAAGGAGGCTAAGGAACTAGCTAACTTCCTTAACGCTGGTGCTCTACCTCTCCCGATAGAGGTGGCAGAGGTCTATACCGTTGGACCTACGTTAGGCTTGCAAGCGCTTATGATGAGCTTGAGAGCAGGTATTATAGCTCTCATAATAGTCTCCCTCTTCATGATCATTTTCTACAAGCTTCCAGGCTTGATAGCTGATATTGCGCTAGTCCTGTATGCGCTATTCTTTTTAGCTATACTCTCAGTTAGCAATGCGGTTCTGACGCTACCTGGAGTTGCAGGTATAATCCTCTCCATAGGTATGGCTGTAGATGCAAATATCCTGATATTTGAGCGAATCAAGGAGGAGCTTAACGCTGGACACTCAGTGAACAGGGCGGTAGAGCTCGGTTTTAAGAGAGCTTTTGATACTATACTGGACAGCCACCTTACCACGATGATAGCAGCTGCCTTGCTTTACTACTTAGGATCAAGTACGATAAAAGGTTTCGGTTTCACTCTGTTCTGGGGAACAGCTCTCAGCTTCTTTACCGCTATATACATAACTAAGACCTTCATTGAGTTCCTCATGAACAACAACCTTCTAACTGATCCTAAGTACTACAAAGTTTAAGAGAAGGAGGTTGATCTGGATGTTAGACATCAAGCTAATAGAGAG
>JALUEN010000158.1 GCA_027052755.1 bacterium
CATAGAGCCTCACTTGTGAAATTCGTGGATAGGGTCCTAATAGTGGTTAACGGTGAGCTTATTCAGGAGTTACCACCTGAGGCGATATCTAATGATCTGGAACTTATGAGGAAGCTCTCAGAGGTTACTTGAAAAATATATCAAATTAGGAATTATAATCCAGTGAGGAAAATAAAAGAGTTGATAGGAGGGGAAGAGATATGCCATCCTACATTTACCCTAATGACCTGAGAAGCGGGATGATAATAGAGATGGATGGAGAGCTCTATGAGGTGATGGAAGCTCAGCACTTTAAGATAGCTAAAACCTCGGCTTATGTCAGAGCTAAGCTTAAGAACTTCTTGACTGGTAGGGTTATAGATGTGAAACTGAACCCAGATGAGAGGATAGTTAGCCCATACGTGGAGAGGAAGAAGGCACAGTACCTATACTCCTCTGGCGATGAATACGTTTTCATGGACCTTGAGACCTATGAACAGATACCTCTCAGAACGGAACAGCTGGGTGATAAGGCTAAGTACCTTAAGGAAGGCCTTGAGGTAGATATGGTTTATGTAGATGAGAAACCCATAACAATAGAGCTTCCTCTAGTTCTAGAATATAAGGTTGAGTACACTGAGCCTGGTGTTAAAGGTGATAGGGTAGCTACTGCTATGAAACCGGCTAAGTTAGAGAACGGAATGGAGATTATGGTTCCCCTGTTCATAGAGATAGGAGATGTGATCCAGGTGGATACCAGAACGGGGGAATACGTAGGTAGAGCTTAAAGGGGGAGATGAGATATGCCTCAATTGAGGTTTAACTACGTACCTGGTGAAGTTATCACCTATGAGGTTAACACTAAAACCACTAGGGAGATATCTAAAGGAGCGGAGAGATTAGAGCTTCAGGAACAAAACGTGTTAACTAACGTTAAGGTTAAAACCATAGCCTACGATGAGGAAGGATATCACGTTATCTTAACTACTCAGGTGAAAGGTTTCACCTCTCGGTTAGTGAAAGCTGACGGTACTGAGAGCACATATCAGGCTAGTGAGGAGGAGCTAAGCTCAACGAAACCTTATAAGATATACATACTATTTGATCCTAGAGGACAGGTTAAGGATATCATAGGTGGAAGCGAGGTCCCTGCCCTGGTTTTCCCTGAGGAGGAAGTTGAGGTAGGTGGTAGTTGGAAGGAAGATGTTATGTTCTCCCTACCTATGTTTGACTCGCCAGTCAGGATTAGCTTGATCTACACGCTAGAGGATATCTCTGGTGAGGTAGCTAGGATAAAAGTGGAGAGCGAGGAGGCATCCTTTACCTTACCAGTTAAGCTAACCTTTGATGACAAAGAGCAAACCTTCAATGCTGATTATGTAGTGGATATCTCTGGTGAGTTTGATTTTAACTTGAACTTGGGGATTATTCAGAAGCATAAGCTCTCTATGGAAGCTAAGGTGAAAATGGATCTCTACTTAGTTGAGATCTCCAGCCTCTCTGAGCTGAGATATCTTGGAACTGAGCACTAACTTTACGAAAAGCTTCCTTAGAGGTGACACTAAGTGGCAATCTTGGAGGAGTACCTCAGGGAATTAAGAGGAGTCCCACTTACCTTAAAGTTATTGAAACTTGGGGTTAGGTTATTAAACTCGCATAAGTTAGGGGTTAGAGATCAGGTTGATGGTTACTTCCCACTATTTAGTTACTCATTAATAAGGACCATAGCCACGTTTACGAGGGGAACCTGGCGAGCTTTTAAGGAGAACCTCCCTGAGAACCTGAAGAGGACATCGGATCTGTTCCTACTTCTAAATGACTCCTTGTCTAAAGCTGAGGATGTTAGCTCCTGGCTATCTGAAACTGAGAACTTAAACTTAATTAGAAGTGTGTTGTTATCCTACAGAGAGGAGATAGCGGAAATTCAGAAGGTTTGTTACTCTAGAGCTCCAATGGTCTCTCATGAGCTGTTAGCTCTCCTTGAGGATATTCTCAACTTTTTAGATAGGTTAAAGCGTAAGGAGGTTCAACCTTCTGACGCTTCCCTGATATTCTTAGGAGAGCCTAGCATTGAGGAGGTTCTAGAGAACTACAGGGGAGCATTTCAAGGCGGGTACGTCTTCCTGCCGGAGGTATCCGAGGAGGAAGTAATAGCTTTGGGCGATTCAATAGCTGAGCTGGTGGACAGCTTAAAATCCCTTATGGAGGTTGTAGATATATCAGACGATGAGGTAACTGACCTCCAGGAGTACATAAGTAACCTGTTTATTAGATCTCAGGCTGTTCTGACCGCTTTAGCAGTTGAGTTCCAAGACGTTCTAGAAGAGATAGCCCGCTACTCAAATATCTGGGGAGTTAATTACCTCTTTGAGGGTAAAAAGGTTCTCAGGTATATGATTGACGCGAAAGCGCCTGAGGATAACTTCAGGGCTTACGCTAGCTATTTGAGAGCTAAGCTGGAGGATCTCATCGGATGGTACGCAAATTACCTTGACTCATTTATGATAAAGTGGGATGGGAAGAGGAGATATTATGAGGAGGTCAGCAGGTATTGGTCTGATCTATCAGAGATCTTAACTCATCCTGAAACTATCTCGCTTGAGAGGTATGAGGGAGTCATGACGAAGCTCTTAGACTCTATCTCTGGTTCAATCTCCCAGCTTAGAAAGCTAACCATATATCCGCCTCATGATGCTATGCCATCAGAGATAGAGGGGAACCCTAACAAGGAGTTGCTGATGGCTGCAGCCTCAGTGCCTTATCTCCAGAAGTTACTTAATATATCCTATAACACTTTCTCTGAGGTCCTGGAGGATTACTATATTGAAGCTGAGCTGGATAAATTATCTAACTTCTGGAAGAATTACCACTCCCTGCTTCAGGACGATATCTCAAGTGAGGAAGCACAGCTTCTAAGAGATGTTATCTCATCCCTAGAGAATAGCTTGAAACCTTTAAGAGACTACCTATCTTTCAGCAAATTCTTCAGAAAGGACCTCATAGTGGAGACTTGGGAGAGAATGAGAGATAACCTAGATA
>JALUEN010000159.1:0-1121 GCA_027052755.1 bacterium
CTTTAAAGGGGAGGCAAGTTCTTCTTAAGCTCCCCTTAAAGCTTGCCTTATGAAATCAAGAACAGTGATATTCAGAAAAATGTTAAAAGGTGTTAACATAGGTCATCAGAGATACACTCCTGAATAATGAAAAAGAGCTGGCGGGGGAGGATTCGAACCTCCGCAATGGGATCCAGAGTCCCACGTCCTACCTGGCTAGACGACCCGCCAGCCTCTAAGTTGGAAGTTCAACAGTTTGTCCTAAACTCCTCCCTGAGGTATTATCAAACACCTCATCCAGATTACTCCTTAACAATCTCAGTTATCCTTATACCAAAGTTTTCATTAACCGCTATCACTTCTCCCCTTGCTATTATCTTGCCGTTAACTAAGATGTCAACTGGTTCACCAGCTAGCTTATCTAACTCTATAACAGAACCAACAGTTAATTTAAGTATATCCTTTACCAGCATCTTCGTCCTGCCTAGCTCAGCTGTTACCACGAGAGGCACATCCTGAAGTAGTTCTAGAGTGTTCACAGGTTTATCAGGCACTTTTTGATTCTTCTCAAACTGAGCGAACTGAACGGGTTGAACAATAGGTTCATTATACTCTTGAGGAGACATAAACATCCCTCCTGTTTCCAGATTATCCTCTCCTAAATTGATATTTCTACATCAATCTTAGATTCTCTTCTAGAGTATTACTTAATCCGTAGTAGATTCAACTGTGTGAGCTCCCTCCCAGAAAGTCTTCCTTAAAAGTGGCGACTTAACCCTAATAAACCAGTTATAGGGAAATCCCCTATGCCTGAGATAACCTTTCTCATCAACTAATCCTCTAGGATCCCTCCCCTTTGGGAAGGGAGAATCAGGGTTCTCAGAGGAGAGCATCGGGACAAAGTTTTTAGGGGTTATATGGAAAGCTATTTTAGGGTTCAATAAGGTTATCAAAAAGCTCTGGGAAGGTTTGAAAACCATGCCATGGGTATTAGGTTCCACGATCACTACTGGATGAGTTTTATCTATTAAGAAAACCTCTTGAAACTTCTCACCTTTAGAGAGCATAGATATCCTCCTCACCTTCCCAGGAAAGGACCTGATAAGGGATTTGAGAATAGATTTATCTAGCTTCTTTTCCTC
>JALUEN010000159.1:1131-3012 GCA_027052755.1 bacterium
TATCCCTTCGCCAAGCGATCTTAGCAAAGGACTTCTTTATCCTCTGCCATAAGTGGTAAGATGTGTAAACTCGCCTAACATTTCCCGATGAATCCACATAAACTTGGACGTACTCCAGGTCATGATCATGCCAATCAAAGATTAAACTGTTATAAGGCCAGTAAAACCAGTACTGATAGACGGTGTACTTCTCCCCATCTATAATCACGTTTTCCAGCTTATTCACATATACAGTGCTATAAGATTTAAATAGTTCTCGCAGAGTATAGCCTTCAGAAATCTTCTCATCTTTAAAACGTTTAAAACTATCCGCATTGTTAACTAAATTCCAGTCCCCATCAAAGTTCATTTTTACTGGAACATATTTCTCACCATGATAGATAACCAGCAGGGGAGCATATCTCTTAAACTCCTCTATGTCCCTTTCAGTCAAGTCAGTAATGGCTACTGGTTTACTTGAGCGAACCTTTGAACTAGCTAATTTTAAATCCTCCTTACCAGAGGCAAGCGAGATCTTATCCGAGTTAAGACTTACCTCAGGTTTAACCTCGGTAAGAGAGAGCTCCTTTGAAGGAGTAGTAGAGACAACGCTATTAGCCTTTAAGAAGTTGCTAACTGGTTGTCCACCTTGAACCCTCCTAACTCTCATAAATGCTCACCAATTTTAATTTTAAGGGATTTTATTCTCAGGACAAGTCCTCTCCCTCCTCAGACTCTATTAAAAAGATTTTAACAGAGTTCAGAAAAGGTTGAGATAAGTTGCAATATATCTAAAAGAGGAATTTTTACACTCTTTGAATAATTATTAATTAGAAGATAATTGGAGATGATGCTTATGTACACTGAAGCGGAGATCAAAGAGCTATTGGCTAAAAAGAACCTCTTCCCATCTTATCACAGGATTAAGATTTTAAAGTATATCTCAGAGATCAAGGGGCATCCTACAGCTGAGGATATCTTTATCTACTTATCTAAGGAGATACCTACCCTATCACGCTCAACAATTTACAATAACTTAAATGCTTTAACTGCTAGCGGTTTAATAAAGAAGCTTCACATAGGTGATGAGGCTAGATATGAGTTAGCTCAGGAACCCCACGCCCACCTAATTTGTGAGAAGTGCGGAAAGGTATATGATATCCCCCTAGGGGATAAATACCGATGTATCTACGAGAGCTTAAAGGAATTAACAGAAAAGGAAGGACACGATCTCTATGACATTGAGATAAACATTAGAGGAATCTGCAGAGAGTGTCTAAACAAAAGAGAAGGAGAATAACTAGTAAATTAGGATCTCACCCTTAAATAGAAGCTTAACAGAAAAAAATAAAAGGGAGGGCTTTCACCCTCCCCTTTATTTTGTCTTAAAATTCTCCCTAGTTAATATTCACCTTAACCTGCTCCTTCTCAGGGGTCATTAGAGGCATTGTGATCTTCAGGATACCGTTCTCATAGGTAGCCTTTACCTCGTTTGGCTTGATCTCGTAAGGTAACTCTACGGTCCTGTGGAACTTACCATATGGGAACTCGTAGAAGATCCAGTTCTCTGATGGGATATTCTCAGGAGCGTTAGAGGTACCGGATATGGTTATAGTATTGGAGGTTACTGAAAGCTCTATGTTCTCCTTGGACATGCCGGGGAGCCATACCTCCATACATAAGGTGTTGTTGTCCTTAAGGTACATGTTAACGGGTGGCATCCAGGTAACGTTCTTCATCTCGCTTGGGGTCATTGAGTAGTTGTAAGAGTAATCGCTCCCAAATATCTCATTCATCAGCTCATTCATCATCCTGTGAATTCTGGAGAACTCCCTAAATGGGTCCCAGTCCCAGTACCTGCTCAAGCTAGTTCTCCTGGTCTTCTCCTTGGGAGTTATCATC
>JALUEN010000160.1:0-9999 GCA_027052755.1 bacterium
TACCTAAACCCATCGTCAATACATCCCCTAGGAAGCAAAGCTAGGAAAGCGTTAGAGGAAGCAAGGGATAAAATAGCCAGTATCTTCAATATAAAGCCGTCAGAGATATTGTTCACCTCCGGAGGAACGGAAGCTAACAATATAGCTATACAGGGGATAGCTTACTCCTTAGCTAAAAAGGGGAAGAAGCACCTGATCACCTCATCCATAGAGCACGCGTCTGTCAAGAACACATTTAAGAAGCTTGAGGAAGATGGCTTCCAGGTTACGTATCTCCCAGTTTCCCCTGAAGGTATTGTGGACTTAGAAGCGCTGAAGAACTCATTAAGAGATGACACAGCTTTAGTATCAGTGATGTGGGTCAACAATGAGATAGGTACGATCCAGCCGGTCAAGGAGATAGTGAACATTACCAAGGAGAGCTCAAAGGCATACGTTCACATAGACGGAGTTCAAGCACTAGGGAAATTAAAGATAGATCTATCTGATCTAAGAGCTGATCTAGTTAGCTTCTCTGCGCATAAGATCTATGGTCCTAAAGGAGTTGGGATGCTCTACGTTAAAACAGGAGTCCCACTTAGAGGTATCTTCGGAGGAGGAGATCAGGAGAAGGGATTAAGACCAGGCACTGAGAACCTGCCTGGAATCTTAGCCTTCGCTAAAGCTCTAGAGATAATGGTTGAGGAGATGGATCAGTACCTACCCTACCTGAAACAGCTCAGGGATAGATTAGAGGAGAAGGTACTATCCGAGATACCGGAGAGCAGGGTATATGGCAAGGGAGCTCAACGAGTTCCCACGGTCTCCGGGTTAGGTTTCTACGCAGTTGAAGGAGAGGCACTGCTGTCGCTCCTAGGAGTTGATGGGTTCTGTGTATCCTCTAGATCAGCCTGCAGTTCAAGGAAGCTAGAGCCATCTCACGTACTTCTGGCCATGGGAGTTCCCCATGAGTGGGCACACGGTAGTATAAGAGTCTCCCTAGGTAAGTACGTGAGGGAGGGCGATATAGACTCCTTCCTCTCCAGCCTGAAGAAGGCAGTGGAGAGGTTAAGGGAGATCTCCCCTATCTGGAGAGCTAAATCGCAGGTTTAGGGCTTTAAAGCCCTAACGAGGTTTCGTGAGGAGGGATGAAGATGTCAAACCCGTTTGAGGCGTTAGGGTACACCCAAGAGGTAATTCAGCACTTCTTGAACCCGAAGAACATCGGTAGAATAGAGGATGCTGATGGCATAGGAGAAGTTGGGAACCCCACCTGTGGCGATATGATGAGGATATACATTAAAGTAAAAGATGATGTCATCATTGACTGCAAGTTTGAGACCTTCGGTTGCGTCGCCGCTATAGCCACATCCTCTGTATTGACTGAGTTAGTAATTGGTAAGACCATAGACGAGGCCCTGAAGATAACTAATAAGAGGATAACTGAGATTCTTGGTGGACTGCCCCCACAGAAATACCACTGCTCAGTATTAGCCGAGGAAGGGATAAAGGCAGCTATACAGGACTATCTATCTAAGAAGGCGAAGGGAACTAGTAATTAGCATCACCAAGCTGGGAGGGGATCGTATGCCTGAGCTAAACATCTTAGATAAGCTACTGTTAGTTAGTTTTCAGCAGAAAGCTAAGCTGACACTCTTCGCGGAAGGATTGCCCCCTATGCTCAGGATGCCAGATAACACCTTCACTAAACTAGTAGATGAACCGCTCTCCCCTAACCAGATAGATGAGCTCCTCTCATTTGTATTTAAAGAGGACAAGGATAGGTTTGACTTCACTAAGAACAAGTACTGGGTAGGTAACTACGAGACCATAACTAAGCTGAGGTTTAAGGTAGTTATCTTCACTCAAGCTGGAAAGAGAGTTTTACAGTTTGAGAAGTTACCGGATACTCCCCCTAAATTAGCAGATCTCAACATGCCTGATCTATACGTAGAGTTATTGAAGAAAGGTAGGGGTTTATTTATCATAGGTGGACCTAAGGGAAGCGGTAAAACCACAAGGCTAGCCTCCAGTGTACAGTTCCTAATTGATGAGCAACCTATAGTAGCCACGATCATAGAGGAGGCTCAGGAGTACAGGTACGTTCCATCAAAAGGTGTACCTTATCAGATAGTAATTAAGAAGGATATTCCCTCCTTAGAGGACTGCATAGATCTCTTGACAACGATAAACCCAGAAGCAGTAGCCATATCTGACATAAAGTCAAGGGAGCTGGCTAGGCTTGCGCTAGACTTAGCCTTAGGAGGAGGTTTAGTTATAACCACGATCGCAGCGGACGGTGTCCCTGCTGTCTTGGAGAAGTTCATAGGTTTCTTCCCATTGGAGGAGAGAGACCGAACCCTCAAATACCTCTCCATGTCCTTGTCAGCTGTCATCTCAGGAAATCTATTCAACACGATAGAGGGGCAGGCAGAGGAAGAGGTAGTGTATGCCTATGACTTCTGGTTTAACACGCCAGACCACGCAAAACTAGTAGCTCAAGGTAACTTTGAAGCTCTCCTGGAGAAAATGGCAGATCAGAGGGATAAAGGCTACAGGGTTCAGGAGTACACCTTAAGGGTATACATAAGGAAGAACATGGTATCTTTACAGGAAGCTCTCAACAAGGCGGCGAGACCAGGAGAGCTCCAGAGACTTATGGAGAAGCCATACTAACCCTCAGCTAGGTTAGTATCTATATCTGATGCAAGAGGTAGGTAGATCTTAGCTGTTGTTCCTTTATTTCTCTTACCTTCCATTAGCAGAATCCCGTGATGGCTCTTTATTATAACTGCAGCTGTGGAAAGACCCATGCCTGTCCCAGTCTTCTTCGTTGACGAGAATAACTTCAGGGCTTCACTGAAGTTTTCCAGCCCAATACCGTTATCCACTATATCCACCCTGATATATCTCCTATTTTCTGAGAAATCACTCATTATAGCCTCCAGCTCGTCTTGTGAAGGATAAGACAGGTTGATAAGGATCATCCCCTTGTAGTCAGAACCTTCAGGTTCGTTCAGGAATCTCTCAGCGATAGCCTCAACGGATTTCTGAAGCAGGTTTAATCGAGCGCTCAGGAGTCCATCCCTATCTCCCCTTATCAGAATAGGATCTGAAGTATCAGGTAAGTTAAGCCTAAGCTCTATAGGAAGCTCCTTCTCAGATAAATTGAAGCTCTTAAGATAGCTTCTCAAGTTCTCCTCCGTAATTCGGACAGCATCCCGAAGAAGCTCCTTGAGATCTATAAGACTCCTCTGAACGTCAATTCTCTTTATTAAGGTTATTGAGAATATCTGTTTCTCTATCTTCTCCATGGATGCGCTAGCTAAACTCAGCATATCCTTTATCTCCTCTAGGCTTAATCCTTCACCGCTATAGACGGCACGTTGAAGTTCCTGAATCAATAGCAATAATGGAGAGAGGTAGTTCTTTAGATCATGGAATATAGTGGCTACCTTCGCGAAATGATACTCAATTAGATCAACCTCCTCCAGCTGCTTCCTGATCCTCCTTATCTCCTCCTCCCTACGCCTCTTCTCCGTCATATCCTCTATTATAAAGGTATAGAAATCCTCGGAGGCTTTAAACAAGAGAATCCGATAGTAAAATCCCCTTATAGTAACCTCCTTAGAGAGCATCACTTTTGAGGTGGTTGATACACACTCAGAGCTGAAGATAGCATCAATATCTTCACTATCTCTGAGGCAGTTTCTCAAGGCCTCGCGCAAGAACTCCTTACAGTCCCTTATCCCTACATCAGATAGGATTCTCTCCAGCGCAGGGTTCACAAGGGCTTCCTTAAGCGGTCTGTTCCAGACCATTATCCCATAAGGTGAGTTGTAGAACAAGTTCTCAAATAACCTCATGTAGCCATCTATTAGGGAGAAGTTCAGAACAGTAAGGAAAGATATCAACAGGTAAGCTGATAGGAGTTGCATCAGCCCTGAGTCGTTGTAGTATATCATGAATGGCAACTTTAACAGATCAATCTCTACTAATAACAGAAACCCAAGGTAGAGGAGACCTAAGATCGTCCACCAGATGGCGTACTCCTTCTTTGGGAGGATATAAAAAACTATCGGAGGGTAAAGGGAGAACCATATTATTCCAGCTCCATCCCCTCCACCGGTAATGACTAAACTGCCGAACAGTGATAGACCTATCACGGTAGCTATATGCGGTAGCGCTCTCCTAAGCTTAGGGTTTCCTTTCAGCCATAGTAAAAGCAAGGCAAATAGTAGTGAGAAGTGAACCAGCTCTAAGTAACTGGAGACCTTATATCCCTTCACATAGTCCAGTACAACGAAAAAGCCTAAGGTAATTATCCCAAATATGAGGAGGGATAGGAACATAAGCTCATCACGCTTCATCCTCCTGTATATCAGCTTGATGATGAAGAAAGAGAGGTAGCGCTTTAAACCTTGGTAGATAGGAATCCCATCCATCAAGTTGTACTCCCCTTTCGCCTCCTTATTCAGAAAATCTATTTCTTTAATATATTATTTAGCCTTTTTAAGAAAAGGGAAAGTCTTTTTTAATTACTATTCTTTATTTTTTAAATCATAAGGAGATAGAAATCACAAGTAGAACTTTAATTTAAGTATAAAAGTTTATCAGATGCAGGAGGCGATAAATATGGTAGAGATAAAGGTAAAGGAGTTTCTAGAGATTCTACGGGGATATCCTCATCAGATACTAGTAGGTGATCTCGGGGAGTTAAAGGGGATAGAGGTTCTGAAACTAATAGATCTAGAGGAAGCCCAAACCATCACCTCAAAGGAACTGAGGGAGGAGTTAGCTCAGAGAGGTTTAATCATCGTAAACAAACCTGTAAAGCTTAAAGTATATCCCAAAGTCCTCATTCTAGATCTAGGGGTATCGCCACACTACTCAGAGGTGCTCCAGGAGATCTCTTTAGTGTTAGCCCTGAAAGGAGTGAAGGAACTCCTGAGAGAGCTCCTGGAGAGCGCCTATAATCCCCCATGGCTGTCATATAAAGGAGTTGATCCCAAGGCTCACTTAGGGGAGAACGTACAGATAGGTGAGGATGTTTGGATAGGCCCATATGTAGTAGTAATGGAGAACGTGAAGATAGGCGATGGTGTTAAGATCTTCCCCTTCACCTACATAGGTTCTAACGTAGAGATAGGGAAAAACAGCGTCATATTTCCAGGAGCAGTTATAATGGATGATGTTAAGCTAGGCGAGAACGTTAGAGTTCTTCCAGGAGCAGTTATAGGCGCCGACGGTTTCGGGTTCATAAGAAGGGATGAGGGTTGGATAAGGCTTCCGCACCTAGGAGGCGTGGAGATTGGCGATGATGTGGAGATTGGTGCCAACAGCACAGTTGATAAGGGTACCCTTAAGAACACAAAGGTGGGAAGAGGAACGAAGGTTGACAACCTCGCCCATATCGGCCACAACTGTGTAGTTGGTGAGAACGTGATGATTATCGCCCAGGTAGGAATAGGTGGTAGCACTAAGGTTGGAGATAACGCCATACTTGCCGGTCAGAGTGGGGTGAAGGATAACATAAACATAGGTGAGAACGCTCAGATAGGAGGCGGTAGCGTAGTTGTTAAAGATGTTCCGCCAGGAGCTAAGTACTGGGGATTCCCTGCTATCAGCCACTCTAAATGGGTCAGGATGATGAAATGGTTAGAGGATAAAGTGGAGAGAAGGATGTCATGAGCTTACTTAGGGCTTTCATCCAGAACCTTCTTCCCAGCTGGTTACCGAGGAGAGAGAGGATAGATTTACTGGAGATAGCCCTGATCTCGCTCATGCTCCCTTTAATAGGGGTTATCTCATTGACCTCTGCCTTAGGGCATCTCCCCCCTGCGGAAGCTAAGCTGATGATCTTCAAACAGGTGCTCTTTTACGTTTTAGGTGTAGGAATAGCTCTACTTATCTACATGCTTAAGCCCGAAATCCTGGAGAAGATCGTTCCCGCGTTTACCTTATTCACAATATTCTTGCTAATATTACCGCTAACCCCTCTAGGTGTAGAAGCTGGCGGAGCTAGGGCATGGGTGAGGCTAGGTCCATTTAACTTCCAACCTTCCGAGCTAGCTAAAGTAGCTATAATACTGTACACAGCTTACTTCACCACAAAGAGATCCAAGTGGTTAGAGGATTATAGACGAGGTTTCCTTCCTCCCCTGCTCCTTCTAGGAACTTACCTATTTCTGTTGAACCTTGAGCCAGACTTAGGAAACGCTATGATAATAACCGCTATATTTTTAGCCACCATGTACGCGGGAGGAACCAGATCCCTGTTCCTATTAGGGTTAATCTCTTTCTTCTCCCTAGTATTTACTTTACTAATCCTACAAAGGCCTTACAGGATGATGAGAATAACTGCTTTCATCAACCCATGGGCTGATAGGTATGGAAGTGGTTACAATATCATTCAGAGCCTAATAGCTCACGGTCGTGGCGGGCTCTGGGGAGTAGGCCTAGGAAACAGCATCCAAAAGCTCTACTACTTACCTGAACACCACACTGACTTCATCTACTCCATAATAGGGGAGGAGCTAGGACTCTTAGGGACAGTTGGTATAGCTCTCTTATACCTAGCCCTCTTTTTAATAGCTATAAGAGTAGCTCTTAGAACTAACCAAAAGTTCGTTAAAATGGTGGCCTTCGGTGTAGGCTTCGCCATAGGGATCCAAGCGTTGATAAACATGGGGATGACTGTATCAATGTTTCCAGTAACAGGTATAACCCTACCCCTGATAAGCTACGGTGGAACCTCAGTTCTAGTAACCTTCATGATGATTGGGATATTAGCCAACTTCATAAAGAACGCCCACTCATGGGATAGAGGTGAGAGAAGTAGATGAGGAGAGAGGACGACTGGGTTTACGGGAAACATAGCGTTAAGGAAGCGCTCCTAAGCGGTAAAGTTGAAAAGGTTTACCTTTATAAAGCTAAACCAGATAGGGAATTACTCAAGTTAGCTAGAGCATTAGGGGTCCCTGTAAACTTGGTAGATAAGAACTTCTTTAAGGGTTTAAAAGCCTCTCAAGGGGTCGCCGCGAGAATAGCTCAGTACAACTACTGGGATATCAGTCAAGTGGTAGCAGAGACAGAAGAGGCGAAGGGTTATCTCCTCATGGTGGACTCAGTTTATGATCCGAGGAACTTAGGTGCGCTCTTGAGAAGCGCCGCAGCTTTCAAGACGAGCGGTGTTCTCATCCCTAAGAAAGGGGCCACTGGTGTTAACGCTACGGTGATAAAAACCTCTGCAGGTGGAGCTTTCAAAGTGAAGGTTTCCAGAGTAGGAGGACTAGCCTCAAACCTCTCTGCCTTGAGGAGGAGAGGTTTTGAGACCGTAGCCTTAGATATACGGAACTCTAACTTAACCTTATGGGATTATGAGCCTAACTTTCCCTTAGTTTTAATAGTAGGAGGAGAGGAGGGTTTGAGGTCAACGCTTCTAAGTGAAGCAGACTATATACTCAGGATACCAATTGATTCTCAAGTAGAGAGCTTGAACTTAGTCGTAGCAGCCTCAATAGCTATGGCTTACATATATAAGCATCTCTTAGAGGGAAGGAGGGGTTAAAGGTGAGCCAGGTGCTCTGGGAGATTAAAATAGGTGAAAAAGTGCTTCAGATAGTTCAAGGAGATATAACTTTAGAGGACACTGACGCTATAGTGAACGCTGCTAACACTCACCTGAAACACGGAGGCGGTGTCGCTGGAGCTATCCTGAGGAGAGGTGGTAAGGTTATCCAGGAGGAGAGTGATAAGTGGGTAAGGGAAAGAGGTCCAGTACCAGTAGGAGGTGTAGCCGTAACCTCTGGTGGTAACCTGAAGGCTAAATACGTAATACACGCTGTAGGTCCTATATGGAGGGGAGGGACTGAAGGCGAGAGCGAGAAGCTGAGGGAAGCGATCGTGAACTCGCTGAAGACAGCGGACGAGCTAAAGCTCTCAAGTATATCCTTACCAGCTATAAGCACGGGAATTTTCGGGTACCCGAAGGAGGAAGCTGCAGAGATCATCATCTCAGCTATATTATCCACATTAAAGGGCTTGAAGAACCTAAAACTAGTTAAAGTTGTCCTATACGATGAAGGTACAGCAAAGCTCTTCAAGGAGACAGCGGAGAGATTAGCTAACCAACTATCACCTTAGCCTCTAGGTATTTCGTCCTCTTCTTAGGTTTTGACAGGAGCGCTAATCCGAAGGTCATTATCCCTATTCTTCCGGTGAACATAGTTATAATTATCAGGAGTTTACTGAGAGGAGTGAACAGCGCAGATAAACTCCTAGCTCCCCCATCTCCCACCGATAGTCCAACAGTACCATACGCTGAGACAACCTCAAAGAGAATATCCATTAAGCTTCGTTTCTCAAGGTGTATAAGGAGCACTGTAACAACCCCTATCCATATAACCGACAGTCCCATCAGCAGGAGCGCCCTCAGGATAGCTTGAGATGGCAACCTCCTAGAGAAGACCACCACATCCTCTGAGTTAGAGAAGGCAGCTATAGATGCTAGAAGGACCACCACGAAAGTCGTTACCTTAATTCCACCTGCAGTTCCACCTGGAGCACCACCTATCAGCATCAGTATTATTGTGAAGAACTTGCTCTCCAGCGATAGGGATGCTACGTCTAAGGTGTTAAAACCAGCGGTTCTAGGGGTAACCGAGTGAAACCAAGCCCCTAAGAGCTTACCAGATAAGCTTAACTCTCCTAAGGTCCTCGGGTTACTCCACTCGTTGAACAGGAAGAAAAGGAAGCCTATGATCAGCAGAGAAGCTGTAGATATAAGCACTAGCCTCGTGTGTACAGTTATATACCTCCTCTTTCCCCTGAGGATTTGGGAGAGCTCCTCAAGAACCACAAAACCTATACCTCCGATAATGATCAAAGCGGTTACAACTAGGTTTAGGAATGGACTAGAAATGAAATTCATTAAACTATTTGAGAACAAGCTGAAACCAGCGTTATTAAAGGCAGAGATAGAGTGAAATAACCCAAGCCAGAGCGATCTCAAAAAACCGTAGCCGTTTAGTTTAAAGAAGATGGTCAGTAGCATCCATCCCACGAGCTCAAAGAGGAAGGTGATCATAACCACCTTCTTCGTGAACTCAAGCAGATCAGATATGGACGAGAAGCCTAGCATCTCACTAACGCTCTGCTGTTGTCTCAGATCAGTACGATAGCCTAGCGCAGCGGAGAAGAAGGATACATAGGTCATATATCCCAGACCACCTATCTGGATCAATATCAATATTATAAGCTGTCCCCAGAAAGTGAAGTCGTTAGGTGTATCCTTAACTATCAAGCCAGTAACGCAGACAGCAGAGGTAGCGGTAAATAAAGCATCAAGGAAGCTCAGATCTCCTCTGTGAGTGAAAGGTAGGAGAAGCAACAATGTACCGATAGCGATAACCCCTGAAAAGCTCAGGAGGATCATACTCCAAGAGGTTAAACGATATCGTTTTGGTCTCTCACTAGGAGAGAACATCTCCTATCTCCTTCTGGAGTTTTATCAACCTAGATAAGTTATCCTTGATGTAACTTGGGTACTCCTCCTGATTCCCTCTCTCTAGTAGTTTCAGAGCTTTCCCTATTTTCCCTGATAAGGCTAAAGTTATAGCAAAAGCGTTCCTGTAATCGCTGTTAGCGCTCTCCAGGAGGAAAGCTCCTTTAAAGTAATTAAGTGCCTTTGAGATATCCCTCCTCATCAGGTTAAGATATCCCAAGAGGTACCACAGCTGTGGGTTATCAGGCATCTCCTGAAGGAGCTGATCTGCTGAACCTATAAGCTCCTCAGTAGAAGTACCCTCAAGATATTTATTGATGATTGAGATAAATGATCTTAGGTTTTTGTACTCATCGGAAACGTTAGATAGAACCTTCTCAGCCTCTTGATGTTTTCTAGCCTTTATCAACAAGGTGGCTAACAAAAACTTATTACCATCAAATCGTGGAAGGAGCTTATAAGAAGTCAAGGCATCTTTGTAAGCCCCTTTCAGATCACCTAAGTAAACCTTAAGG
>JALUEN010000160.1:10009-10363 GCA_027052755.1 bacterium
GGTCAACATCACCTAGATTCCAGTGAACTAGAGCCATATCAAAAACTATCCTAGGATCCTCCCCTTTAGTGAGCTCTTTAGCGGTCTCCAACTCCTGAAGAGCGGTAGAGAACTCGCCTTGGAGGATATGAGCTATAGCTTTTAAATGCCAATACTCAGGAAGACGGTCTAAGTTAGGACTAGAATCCAAGATATTGATAACATCTCTATACAGCCCGCTAACTAAAGCCTGCTGAGCCTGAAGTATCACCAGATGGTCCATAATCCTAAGCCTCCTTAATTAACTTTTTATTCTATTAGAGAAGTAGCTTCCCTCTTAAAGCCCCATCAGGAAGGCTTTAAGAAATTCTCAGT
>JALUEN010000161.1 GCA_027052755.1 bacterium
TGACCTGACACATCTTGTTTCCTTTTAGGAGTTGAGGTATTTTTAGGGGTAAGGATCTCAGCCTCCTTAAAATCCTTCTTAAAGCTCTGGGTTAACTTTCGGCTATTAATGCCATCAGCTCTCATCTCTACCCCAACCTTAAACTTTAATATCCCTTTAAACTTTAATTCCCTATAACAAAATTATACCTTAAAAGGGATCTTCTGTAGTACTTTCTCCTATGATCTGTGTTAATTTGATTTTACAAAACGTAGCCATTTCCCCTCAGAGAATACTATTGATGTTAGGAGGATCTACAGCAAGCTATGTTAAAGCCTCAGAATAGGAGTAGTTTACTGTAAATCTGCTCTATAGTGCGTAAGGGGACTGTGAGATGGGTAACGTTTCAACAGTTAAGTTTAGGCAGCTTCAGGAGATACTAAACTGGCTTAAGTTGAATGCAGAGGTGCTTTATAATGATAATTTTTACCACCTTAAAGGATCTGTAGAAGGGGTGATAGATGACACGAGAGATCTATTACCTGGATGGGGTTTCCTGGCTATCAAAACCCCTGCAGGCGGGGATGGGCATGCTTACTTAGAGAGGGCTTCTGAGCTTGGAGCTCCGGTTCTAATAGGCTCAGAGCCCAAATACCTGAGTGTTTATGATAATTATCTCTCGGTGAAAGATTTAGAGGTTTATCTCCCCTCTTTCCTGAGGTGGTTCTATAACTCGCCTGATACAAGGGTTAAGCTGATCGGGGTTACTGGTACTAATGGAAAGACTACGATAACTACCATAGTGCATAGGGCTTTATTGAAGCTAGGTAGCACTGCGGGTAAATTAGGAACTATATCGTATCACGATGGGGAGAGTGAGCATAAATCTAGGTTAACTACCCCAACTCTCCCCAAGATATATAGCGTGTTATCTAAGTTAGATAAAGCTAACGCTGAAACTCTTGTTATGGAGGTCTCCTCTCATGGTTTGGAGCTGGGGAGACTGGGAGATCTCCAATTCTACCTAGTGGCTTTCACTAACCTATCTCACGATCACCTGGACTTCCACAAGACCATGGAGAATTATTTGAGAGCTAAGTTGAAGCTTTTCTTAAACCACAAGTGGCAGTGGGCTTTAATCAACTTGAAGGATGACTACTCCTATAGAGTTCTCTTGGAAGCTCTCAAGGTTAACTCTCCGGATAGGATCATGGTTATTTATAAGAATAGTGATGAGATTAAGTTTCCATCAGAAGTTTCAGGAGTTCTGAGGGATCTCCTCAGGGTAAGGATCAGCGATATAGAGTTGAGAGGTTTAGAAACTAGCTTCAAATTAAGGATTGAGAACTCTCCTATTGGAGTGCTTGAGCTGAAATTAAACCTGCCCATTATAGGTGAGTTCAACGTTGAGAACATAGCGATGGCTTTAGCTGTATTAATTCTACTGGGGAAAGAGCCTCCTCTTTTAGTTGATTTGTTCCACTCTAACCCTGATATCTTGAGGATACCTGGAAGAATGGAATTGGTGAACGGAGAGTTAATCGGTGGATATCCAATAGTGATCGTTGACTACTCACATACTCCTGACGCACTTAAAAAGGCTATACTTACCTTGCGGAGAGCTTTCCCAGGGCGAGAGATCACGGTTATCTTCGGAGCTGGTGGAAATAGAGATGCTGAGAAGAGACCTATTATGGGTAGGATAGCTTCTGAGTTGGCTGATAAGGTTATAGTAACTAGCGATAACCCTAGGTTTGAGGATCCTATCTCCATCATAGAGGATATACTAAACGGGATCCCTAAAGAGAAACGTGAAGATGTCTCAGTGGAACCTGATAGGAGGAGGGCGATTGAGCTAGGAATTAAGAGGAGCTCTCCGAGTTCAGTAGTACTTATAGCAGGTAAAGGACATGAAGACTATCAGGAGGTAAATGGGAGGCGCTATAGGTTCTCAGATAAAGAGGTAGCTCTAGAAGTGCTTCAGGAAATATCTTAGAGATATCAGAGATAATGGTATGTTTCGGGAAGGGATTAGACCTATGAAGATCGCTATATTCATTAACACCTACACACCAGTTAAGAACGGAGTAGTTATAAGCACCTCGCTAGTGAGAAAGGGGTTGCAGGAAAGGGGACACTTGGTTCACGTATTCACTACTCGGTTCCCTGGTTGCAAGCCCCAGGAGGGGGTTTTCAGGGTACCTGGCCTTAAACTACCAAATGTTGACTTTGCTCTCCCCGTATACAACCCCTTTGGGGGATGGATTAGGAGAAAAGTCCTATCCGAGAGGTACGATGTGATCCTGATAGAGCATCCATTTCTATTAGGTGAGCTTGGGCTTAGGATAGCAAAGCAGTTGGGAATCCCTTCAGCTTTCGTATTTCACACTCAGTATCAACAATATATACATTACATACCGATCATACCTGAGAGGATTAAGCTGAGCTTCCTGAGAAGGCATCTCTCCGATTTCCTTAGGAGGGTTGATAGGATAATCGTACCCTCTAAGGATTTCATGACCGAGGTGCTTAGTTACGGTGCGCCAAGCGAGAAAGTAATCCATATACCTAATCCAGTTGATCTATCCAAGTTTTCGCCTCCTAACCCTGAAGAGAGGATAAGGTTTAGGGAGAGCTACGGGATACCTAAGGATGAGAAGGTTCTAGGTTTTGTAGGGAGGCTAGCTCCTGAGAAGAACTTGGGAGAACTCCTAGAGGTTTTCAGGATGGTTTTAGAGCGGGATAGGAGCTCCTTCCTGCTTCTAGTAGGAGGGGGACCTGAGGAGGCCAACTTAAAGAAGCTTGCGGAGAGATTAGGATTATCAGGTAAGGTGAAGTTCACAGGAATGCTTGATCGCGAGAAGGTAAAGGATGTTTACAAGGTTTTAGACCTCTTCATAACCTGCTCGCTAACTGAGGTGAAACCTCTAGCTTACTTAGAAGCTCTAGCAACTGGTGTGCCTATTATAGCTTATGATGCCCATGGAGCTAGGG
>JALUEN010000162.1 GCA_027052755.1 bacterium
GGAATTGAGAGAGGAACTATTACTTCTGAAGCTGGCTGGCAAATTGGATGAGGTAAAAGAAACCTTAAAGAGGCACGATGAGCTTATAGCCGAGATAGAGAGGAACAGGAGAGAGAACATTCTCCCTATCATAGAGAAGCTAATGAAGTTTGTTAGCTTAAACTCAAAGAGAGAGGCTTAAGGATAGAATTTTAAGAGAGGTGTGCTAGCTTGGGAAGAGTGAGGACCTTGCTTATCTTTCCTCCTCAGTGGTCTCCTCAGAACCCTCACGGGGCGATAACATCAATAGCTGGGCACCTAAGGTCCAGAGGAAAAGAGGTACAACTGAGAGATTTAAATGTGGAGATGTTTCACTTCCTCCTCCAGCAGCAGTTTATAGAGTACGCTATACAGAAGCTATACTCAAGCTACGAGATATCCTCATATAAAACTATCCTCAACATGATATTAGAGGAAACTAACCTAGATTTTGAGATCTCTGCTAGGAAGGTGATGGAGATAGAGAGATTTCTCTCAGAGAAACAGGAAGCGATAAAGGATCTACCCAGATTAATTGATGAGGTGAAACGAGTCTTCAGAAGCAATGAGTTCTACGATCCTTATAAACTAGCGGATAGCTTCGCGCTGATAGATATAACATTACAACTCATCTCACTCCCCTACTACCCAGCCCAGCTTTCATTTTACGATTACTCAGATCCATTAATTCCCCTAACCACTAAAGGTGTCATAGAAGCAACGGAAGCCAAGAACATCTTTCAGGTCTTTTATAAAAAAGTCATAGGTGACATAATGAACACTGAGGCAGAGATAATGGCTATATCAATTAACGCCTTCTCTCAGGTCATACCTAGACTGATGCTAGCTAGGTGGCTTAAGTCAGAGAGAGATAGCTACTCTAAAACAAGGAGATATCCCTTAATAGTTATCGGAGGGAACTACTTCACGAGACTTTTGGAGGCACTAGTAGGGAACAAGGAGTTCTTCAGGTACTTCTGCGACGTTGTGGTCATAGGTGAAGGCGAGAAGCCAATGCTGGAGATCGTTGAGGCTTTAGAGAGAGGGATCCCCCTTGAAGAGGTTAAGGGATTAGTCTTAGAGGATAATGATGGTAATCCGATATACACCGGCTCCTCCTCTCCAGAGAGATTAGAAAACTTAGGGATTCAAGATCTAGAGGGTCTTCCCCTAGACCTCTACTTCACACCGGAGCTAGTCCTACCTATCCAGTTCAGTCGCGGTTGCTACTGGGGGAAGTGTTCCTTCTGTGACTCAGACTTCGGAACTCATAAAGATCAGAAAAGCATTAAACGTTTGATAGAGGAAATAAGATACCTAAGGGATAGGTATAACGTTAGACACTTTGAGTTCGTAGATGAGTCCATTCACCCTGTTAAGATGGAGGAGATAGCTAAACGATTTATAAGCGAAGATCTAGGAATCCACTGGTTTAGCAATGGACGACTAGAGAGCGAATTCACCTTTGACAGATTGAGACTTCTCAAGGAAAGCGGATTAACGATGATACTATGGGGCTTTGAATCAGGTTCTGAGAGGATAATGAAGCTGATAAATAAAGGGATAGACTTAGAGGACAGGTGGCGAGTTCTGAGAGATGCGGATAGAGCTGGTATATGGAACTTCGCATACATATTCTTCGGATTTCCCACGGAGACCAAGGAAGAAGCGATGGAGACGATAAGAGCCATCTCAGAGAACACGGACATCATTCACTCCTATGGTAAAAGCCTGTTCACTCTAGGGAAACACTCAAAGCTAAGAGAAGATGGTAGAAAATATGGTATCCTAGAGCTGATATCAGATCCAGAAGAGCTATCAACTACCTTATACTATAAAACCTCAGGTGGGATGACCCCAGAGGAAGTCCAGGAGATGTCTAGGAGATGCTTTGAGATATGCAGGAAGGCTTACGGAGAACCCCTCTGGATGTACCTGAGATATAGGGAAAACATCCACCTCTACTTAGCTAAGTACGGAAAGGATTTCGTTAAGAACTTTAAGTTCAGAGAGATCCAGCTTTCCCAAGAGATACCCTTCATAAAATAAATCCTAACCGGAGGTGAGATCAAGTGCCTAAAATTGAGATCACTCTAGCAGAGCTAGAATCAAGGATAGAAATAGATCACTTCAAGGACTACAGGATAGGTAGGATAGATGAGAAGGGCGAGGTAATTCCTATGTATCCCATACCTGAGGACAAGAAACCCCATACTTTCCAGAGATATTTCTTTGATAATCGGGGAAGAGTCGTAAAACTTGAGGAGTACTTTAAAGGGGTAAAAGTTAGAACTAGGCTCTACTTGTACGATGGAGACGATAAAAAAGTAAAGGAATCATACTGGTTTAATGAAAACGGTGAGTTAACAGGTATTCATAAGTACAAGTATAACGAGAGAGGATTGATGATATGGAGAGCCGAGTATTCCCCTTACGGATACCTGATCTACTATATATCCTCAGAGCATGAAGGGGAAAACTTAATCCTTGAGTCCTGGTACGACAGAGCAGACAGACTCCTTCAGAGGATAAAGTACTATTACGACGATAGAGGTGAGGTGATAAGAGAGGATAAGATTAATTCAGAGGATCAATTAGAAGGATATCACCTACTTAGCTACGATGAGAGAGGTAACCTCAAGGAAAAGGTATGGTTCACAGCTAATGGAGAGAGAGGCGGGAAATTTAGCTATAAGTTTGATGAGGAAGGCTTGCTTAGGGAGATAAAGCTTTTTGACTCCCAGGATAATCTGCTGGCTAGACATGAGTTCATATATGATGAGCATGGTAACTTAATAGAGGAGAGATGGTATGATGAAAACGGAGAGCTGATAAAGGTTCTAAGAGATGACTTGAGAGATCCCCTTGAGGAGCTGTATAAACGATGAGATAGTACTAAAAAAATAGTTCGTAGTTAGACCTGAGTGAAAAAACAAAAGGTAGAGCGAGCCTCA
>JALUEN010000163.1:0-7864 GCA_027052755.1 bacterium
CACTAATATCCAATCTATCTTCTTGAATATCACTTCTCCCTCTAGGAATGTCTCATCAATGCTCTGGAGATATGCTTCTAGCGAGCTAGAGGTGATGAGTCTAACCTCGTTTTCTGGGAGTTTCAGTTGGTAGAGGAGGGAAGCTATTATATCCTCGCTAGTTGGGTGAAGTGTAGGGGAGATGTAAACTAAGACATCTCTTCCCTTAGTTCTAAGCTCTCTATCAGCCTCTCTCAGGAATGTCTCTAAGGTATCTCTTAACAACCTTATCGCTTTTAGATCTTGAGTCCCTTTAGATAGTCTCTTAACCTCTGGTATAGCTTGAGATAAGGTTTTTTCTAAGCTTTCCTGGAGGCTGAGATCAATCTCTTCCCCTTGAGGGGTATATCCTGGTCTAGCTATCAGGGATGCTCCTCTAGGGATCTCACAATCCTTTAAAAGCTCAGAGCTTAGGATATATACCCTCATCACTGAATCTCTCCTTTCAAATTATCAGAGATTATTTTAGAGGTTAGAAGCCCATCTAGAGAGCACCTTTATTAACGTGTAGGTTACTGGGACCGCTATCAGTGGTCCAGCTATCCCGAGAAGCTTGTAGAAGAGAGCCATGGATAATATCACCAGGAGCGGGGGTATATTCATAGATTCGCCTAAGATCTTAGGGGTAATGAGGTTATCACATATCTGTTGAACTAAGATATATATAGCTATAACTATCACACCAGTTACCAAACCCTTGGACAAGGCTATAACTATACCTATGCTAGCACCGAAGAGGGGACCAATGATTGGGACTATTGACGAAATGCCGTATATTATCCCTAAGCCTATACTGGACGCTCCTAAAAATGGTGCTAGCGCTAGGGCAGATAAGACTGATATAGCAGAGGTGTTAATAAGCAGAGCTTTTATATATTTCTTCATAGCTTTATCAAATGATATCAGGATAAGGCTTACCTCGGTTCTGTAGCTCTTAGGAAAGATATCAACGATTATCCTGTACAGTGAGTCCTTAGTATAGGATATGTAGAAGCTAAAGATGGGAACTATGACTAGTATCCCTACCACTGCTACCGCTGAGGATAAGGCGCTGGTTAATCCCGTGTAGAACTTGGATGCTACGCTACCTATGGAGGTTATCAGTTGATTGCTTACTCCCTCTAGGAGATCCTTAAGCTTATCCTCCCTCAGGAAGGGTATAGAGCTTAGGGAAGCAAATAGCTTGTTCATAATCTTACCTAACGCTTTAGTATAGTTAGGAAGTTCAGAGATGATATGGCCTATATCTCTATAAAGCGGTGGTATAACTAGAAAGCCTATGAGAGCTATCCCTATAAGAACGAGTACGTAAGTGAGCGCTATACGTTGGTCATGGGATAGCTTCCCTCCCTTAGATCTTATGAGTCTCTCTAGAGGTGTTGAGGTTACCTCTATTACGTAGGATAGGATCAGCGCTAAGATGAGGATTGTCATCAGATCCCATAAGAGGAAAACCGCGATCAGAATTAATAGAACCACAGCTAAAGTATATATAACTTTTACTAACTTGCTGTTAGCGTTTAATTCTTTCATCTCCTAGATCTTCCAGTTAATTATTTTTCTTATGTTCTCCCTCTGTAGCTCTGACATCAGGCTCTTCATCAGGGCGAAGAGATAGGGTGTCATCTTGACGAATATCTGAGCGAAGATTGAGCTCTCTAACGTTCTCCTCTTATACTCCTCAGAGATAGGCGCTGACATAACTAGGAAGAAGATCAGCCACCAGAAGATAACGGCTTTAGATGCGCCAACTAAACCTCCTAGGAGCTTGTTCAACCACTCTAGGGCTATCTTCTTCGTGGTTATCTCAAAGGCGCTAGCTATAACCATAACCAGGAAGCCTCCGATAAGGAATAGTACTATACTTATCATCACTAAAACTAAGCCGTGTGGCACTTTGGCACCTGTATAAGATAATACCCACGCTGTGATTGGTTCCCCAGCAACGCTGGCTAACAGGAAACCACCTATTATAGCAGCTACGTCTGCTATCTCCTGGATAACGCCTCTCTCTCTACCTATTACCCACAGGGCGAATATTGTAAGCAGGATAAATAGATCTATCATATCTCATCACCTTTGTCTTCTCCTGTTTTTGTCTCAGCTCTCCTTAAGTACTCCTCTGCTAGCTGTATCTCCTCTATAGTATCTACGTTAAATGCAATCTCTGGATTCTCGCTCAGGAGCACTTTCCCTCTTAGGTTGAACCTCTCTGAGATAACTCTCTCTAGGTCCAGCAGGGTGTATCTCTTAAGTAACAGACCTACGAGTAAGTCCCAGCCTAGGATTGAAGCCATCTTGAGAGGTGATTTCCTATTTTGAACGAGTTGGGATGCGATATCCAGGAACTCCTTTAGCTTAGAGATGTTTACTCCCAGGAAACCTGTTCCGCAGAAGCTCCCCCTCTTCAAGCTAACGAAGGTCCGCTTGGATCTCGGAAATCGTATTTTGTATGCTTCCTTTGAGACAACTGCATAAGCTAGGTCAAGCCCTTCACTGGTTCTCAAGAGATCTACCCTAGCTATCAGGTCTAGGATATGGGATCCCTTAACGAGGGGGGTATCGCTGGCTATAGCTATGACTATTCCGCCTTCATTAGATATCTCCTCAATCCCGTTTCTAAAGCTCTCTAGTGGGGTGTTCCCGCTTCTCGCTAGCTTTACGGGGATAGGGAGGTTAAAATCATCTAGTATCCCATTAAACTCTGGAAAATTATTCTCAGGGGCGACGATAACTAGTTGGCTTATACCCTTTCTAGGTAGGATCTCTGTTAGAGCTTTTAAGGTGTACCATATCATAGGCTTTCCAGCTAGTTCCACTAACGCTTTAGGGTTGCCATTTAGGTGTCCACCGGCGAGCAGCACTATAGGGTAGTTCCCTTTAAGCTGGTAGCTGTGTACATCCCACATAGTTTCTCGCCCCTTCGGTAGGCTATCTTAAGATTTGACTCTTAGCTTCTTTCTCAGGAGTCTAGCTAGTTTCCTCCTAACCTCTCCTAGCTCTATGGAGAATCCGAACTCGTTAAATATCTCTTTAGCCTTTAGGTAGTAGAGGATAGCTAGCTCAGGATTACTGTCGGCTAGAAGATCACCGATTTTCTGAGCGATCCTACCTGTAGCTAAGTAGTCCCCTTTATACTTATACAGCTTATAAGCTACCTTGTATAACTCTTTCGCTCTAGGTAAGTCAAACTCGCTCCAGAGATTCCCTAATCTCTCCAGCAGGGTGGCTTGGTAGAACTCTATTAATCTCTCATCAGCCAGCCCATAAATTGAGTTTAATTCTCTTAAGAGTATCGCTTCAGATATCTTCAGGAGTTTAACCTGTTGATCTCTAGGAAGGAATCCTTTTGCGCTCTTGTAAACATCAAGTGGAAGAGGCAGGTAAACCTTGGCGCCCTTAGTTATTAACTCCTCTGCTTCATCTAAACGTCCTACAGCTACTATAGGTGTTATCAGCTCAACGATCCTCTCTCTCTCATCAGTTACCTCCCTGATAGCTTCCCATACGTCCTTATCTACTTTCCTGTGATCTAATTTAAGAAGAGGGTTGAAGTGCTTCTCTGTAAACTCCTTAACAGCTTTTCTAGCTAGCTTTATGCTTTTCTTCAGCTCATCCTCAAAAATTTTGTTCACCTTCCTGTAGCTCAACGGGAGGATCTCCCTAGCTGTCTGAGAGAGCTTGTGCTTGAGGATTAACCTGTAAACCCTTGATGTCTTTCTCTTGCTTAGCTCCCTTAGGATGAGGCTGAACCTGATCCTAAGAAGTCTCTTCCTCGCAGCTCCAGATATGCCTTCTATAGTTTTCTCTAGGATATCTAAGGCATCATAGGTATAGTTTAACTTCTTGAGTTCGTTGACAGTCTTGAGGATGAGAGTTCGCCTAGATCTGTCATCCTCAGCGGTTAGGGTAGCGGTTTTCAGTGCGTACAGGCTAAGTTCTTTAGAGATAGATGAGTAAGCTCTATAGGCTTTAAGGAAGGATTTAAGAGCTTTAGATCTCTCTCCTAGTTTATTGTAAAGTTCCCCTGCTTTAAAGTAAGTTTGAGCTTTGGAGAGGGGGATATCATGTAGCTCCGCTGCTTTATACATCAGCTCGGCTGCCGATCTCAGGTCCCCCCAATAGCTTCTCTTGTTCGCCTCTAACTCTAGCCATAACGCATCTGTCATATCCTCAGGAAGTACCATAGTGGAGATCCTCCAAGTTACTCTATGGGCATCTTTATAAAATCTATCTCCTCACCGCTGGCTATCTCCTTGACTAGCTCCATCTCGTAATCTCCATCGCTTTTTACGTATTCCTTAACTTCTACTAGTCTCTTAGGGAACAGTAGTTCTTGATGAGGATAAAATATTAGGTACCTGTTAACTATGAAGGTATCTCCTTCCCTAGATACCTTGGTTCCCTTCAGGTTAAGTTTGTTCCAGAGGTCTTCAGGTACGGTCCCGTAGGGATGGTAAGGGTTCTCCCCCTCTTTAAAAGCCTCTATCGCATATAGGTCAAAGAAGATATGGGTATCAGGAGAGGTGAAGAACCTCACTAGGTTTAAAGCGTCCTCCTCGTTTCCCACTTTAACTATTCCCTTGAGATCTGTTGGGGTCTGTAGGACCTTATGCTCATCCCCTTTGACCGCGTACAGCTTTAGGATAGCGTGTACAGGGGCTATAGAGATAGCTTCAAAGATCACATAAAACTCATAATCGCTTTTTAAAGGAACCTCTAATTTCATCTTCCATCCCAGCTTGAGGCTTTTGAGGAGTTGCTCCATCTCAATCCCCCCAGGTTAAAGAGCTTTATCTTTAGGCACTTTTCTTAGTAGTCTTGCGTCTCTCTATAACCCTTAGAAAAGCATCTACTACCTCTGGGTAGAACTGTTTGCCCCTTTCCTTTTTAATTATCTCTATAGCCCTCTCGTGTGAGGCAAAGTGTCTATTATACGGTCTGGGTGTAGCGATAGCATCGTATGTATCCGCTATCGCCACTATGTTCGCCTCTATAGGTATCTGGGATCCCTTTAAGCCTTTGGGATATCCTTTCCCATCGTATCTCTCGTGGTGATAGAGTATGATTGGGATAATGTTCAGCTCCCTGAACAGGGAGATCTTGGAGAGCATCTTGGCGCCCTCTTCAGGATGTCTCTTGATAACCTCTCTCTCCTCTTCTGTTAACGGCCCTTGTTTAGAGAGGATGCTATCTGGGATGGCTAGCTTACCTACATCATGAAGCAATCCTCCTATCCATATCCTCTCCACTTCCTCCTCAGGGAACCCCATCTCCCTGGCTACCTCTGCTGCTAGGTCGGCTACTCTCTTAGTGTGCATAACGTGGGTATACTTGTCCTTAGCCTCAATAGCTGAGGAGAAGGCGATTATCGCTTCATAGAAGGCTTTCTTCAACTTCTGGTGGAGCAGGGAGTTCTCTAGGACTATACCTCCTTGGACCCCTAAGGTTCTAAGGAAATCCATCTTTAGCTTGTCGTATCCGAAGAAGCTATTTATTAAAACCAGGAGTCCAACTGTGTTCTTGCTACCTCCTATTAATGGGAAAATAGCTAAATCCTTTACTCTGTAGTTTAAGGTTTCTAGGGTAGAGAAGAAGTCTGGATAGTCGTTGTAGGAGGCGATGATTATCTTCTTCTCCTTAAAAGCTTTACTAAAAGGTGTATCCGCGTTCAGGTCTGTAGTCATCCTTATCTTTATGATCTCTGGGAGATCTATGGAGTATTCTGGAACTATTAAACCTGCTTTCTCAAGCATGATCACTCCAGCTTCAACTTGAGCTGTGTTCTTAGCTTCTGATATGATGTATTCCATTACCTTCTTTGCGTCGCTCTGATAACTAGCTAAGGTTTTTATAAGGTTAAGCATCGCTTGCTGCTGTTCAAGTAACTCTCTCAGCTCTGTTGTAACCTTCTCCAGCTCTTGAGTGCGCTGGCGACTAATCCTCTGAGCTTCCTCTAGCTTCTTCCTGAAGAGGGTGTTATACTCTTCCTTTAGTTTCTGAGTAACAAACTCTAATGATACTGGGAGGAAGAAAGGTAATAGGTTAAATACGAAGAAGGGAAGTAAAGCTAGCTTTAGCTTATCTGCGATTGTCCAGCTGGTTTCACCTCCTGGCGGAGAACCTAGAAGTGTCCTAGCGAAAACAGCTGCTGATAGCAACAGGCTGTGAAGAAGCGTTCCCGCTATATCGTTCAGGAGCAATCCTTTAGACAGCAGGGGTAAAAGCCCTAACCAAGCAACAGCTAGTGGGTTCTTAGATAACACTATAGCTAAGGCTATTGATATCGTCTCAAATAGGAAGATCCACTCTAGCGAGTTCTTGTTATTAGGTGGCTTGATGCTAAAGGATAGGGATAACATAAGGTTAACTAGGGATAGAGCTATTAATACTAGGATACCTAGTTTATTTTGAGCGGACGTTAGACTCCAGATGAAGTAAGCGGTTGTTAGAAACCATACGAATAGTTTTACAGAGAAAATCCTCTTTAAAATCAACATTTCATATCACCGCTTACTCGTTATATCACCACTATAAACTTCTCTCCTTAGGTCTCAAAGTCCTTGAGAGGGAGTGGCGATGTGATGACCACGAATTATGAGGTTAGTCACTTTCGCGTTCCAGCTTAACGGGTGATCTGACCATATGACCACGTCAGCTTGGTAGCCTTCACGTAGATATCCAAGTTTAAGATCACCCTTTGTTAGGGATAGGATCTTCGCTGGATAGGATGTTATCGCTTTCAGAGCCTCTGTAGATGGAAGCCCTTCTCTGGCGGCTAAAGAGGCTAGGAGATTTAGGTACTTGATGGGGACTACAGGTGCATCTGCAGTGATACTGAAGAGGACCCCGCTCCTGTAAAGCTCAAGAGGAGTCTTGAAGGATAGCTCCTCTAACTCCCTCTTTGTCCTAGAGGTTAGTGCAGGACCGTTGATAACAGGGATATTCAAATCAGCTAATCTCTTAGCTATCTTATGGGCTTCAGTACCGTGAACTATGGCTATCTTGATCTGAAATTCCTTAGCTATCCTCATCGCTGTCGCTATATCATCTGCTCGGTGGGCGTGGATGTGAGCGGGTATATCGCCTTTTAGGAGTTTTAGAAGTGGTTCCTTGACGAAGTCAAAGATCTCGCTGGGATCATTGTTTCTGAGCCTGTTTCCATAGTGAATAGCCTCATAGAGAGCTTTCCTTATAATAGCAGAAATGCTCATCCTGGTTTGAGGCATCCTCCTCTCCTCACCGTGTACCCTCTTAGGGTTCTCACCTGTAGCCATCTTTATACAGCTAGGCTCTAATATAACCATATCGTCTATGAGCTTCTCCCCAGGAACCCAAGTGTTTATTAGTACCCCCTGACCACCTATGGGGTTAGCTGAGCCTGGGGTTATGTTTAATGCTGTTACCCCGCCCTCTAAGGCATCTTGAAATCCCATATCCCATGGGTTGATCCCATCTATGGCCCTGAGATGGGGGACTAATGGGTTGCTGTACTCGTTTACATCTTTTCCCTCCCTGCCCTCAGCTTCTTCCTGTAGTCCTACATGGGAGTGTGCATCTATCAGACCTGGGGTTACGAACTTCCCCTTGATCACCTTAACTCCTTCAGGTAGATCCCCATCTCTAGGGTCTCTTGTCTTTATCTCGCCATTAGAGATAAGTAATCTTATATCTCTACCAATTTCCTCGCCATCAAAATACATCTCCGCTTGAACCAAGAGGAGCTCACTCATCTACTTTCCCCCCTTCTCATCGAGAAGATAAGCCTTGAAATATAAAAAACTGGTCGGAGTGGCCGGATTTGAACCGGCGACCTCTGGCCCCC
>JALUEN010000163.1:7874-10348 GCA_027052755.1 bacterium
CCCCGACCATATCCTTAATTCTCCTAAAGCTCTCTACCTTCCTCCTACTAAATCACTAAAGTAAGTTAACAACGAGTGGAGGACTTCCATAAGTCTCCAACACTAATTTGGCAGGGTATCTGTCCTTAGGTATCTCAAAAACTAATGAACCAAAGTTGATACCGTTTGGAATAAGTACCTGAAGCCAGTAGTTGCTTAGACCTTCTATGTAGTCATATCTGTTTCCCTGATCATCCACTAGGTAGAACCTACCGGTGTAGATCTGTATCTTGTTAGAGATATTCTGTTGGGATACAAAGACTACGACGAACTTGTTTCCCTTAGCTGGATGATAGAAGCTTTTAACAGTGTCAGTTTCCTTTACCTCAGTAACAGTTACCAAGAACTCACTGTTCTTAGCATACCTTGGCATGAATACCTCACGATAAGCTTTACCTTTTCCAAAGGTGATATTAGGCCCAGTTTTAGGAGATACTGGAGGCAGGGTAAAACTCTCATCAGTTCTCGGTTTCGTCTTGGTTTTCGTCTTAGAGGTTTTCTTCTCTATCAGCTCCTCTACCCTCTGCTCTACCGTTTCTTCTCTAGTGGTTTTAGATTTAGAGGAAAGGGTAGAGGAAGAAACCTCTAATGTTCTCAGCTTAGCTGAGTGAGAGTAACCTTGATACTTAGATGTGTTAATCTTCACTAGTGTAACGGTACGGGTTCTCTGATCCCAACTTAGTGTGTATCCTGAAGCTTTAGCGACTGGCCTTATCGGTACATATGTTTTACCCTTTATAATTATGGGAGCTACATCAACGCCAACCTTCCCTACATATAGGAGCTGTTCATCATATGACCACCAGACTTTAAATCCAAGAAGCTTCTCTAGGTCATCTAGGGCTACATAGGTTCTATTCTTTATTATTAAAGCATCTACCGGAGCGCTTAAACCTTGAATAGCCACAGATGCTTTGAAGGCTTTTACCTTAGCATAAGAGATGGTTAAGGTTATAAAGACGAGGGATAGCATTATAAGGGTTAAGATAAATGCTTTTACCTCTATCTTAAGGTCCCTAACTTTTACCAAGTTACTCACCTCCCTTTTCACTAGCGATATGATCAATTGCTTGCTGTAAGTTCTCGTGAAGCCCTAGAATCTTTACTAAACCTGTTATCGTGAAGACTTTCTTGATCTGTGGAGAGGAACAAACTACAGTTAACTTTCCACCGACTTCCTTTAATCGCTTAAGCGTTCCTATCAGTATACCTAGCCCTGTGCTGTCAATGTATCCCACTTTGTCTAAAGAGATTATCAGCTTATTGTATCCCTCATCAATTAGTTTATGAAGTTCATTTCTGAAATGGGAGGATGTGTAGAGATCTATCTCCCCTTCTACTTTAACTACGGCTATTCCGTCTTTCCTCTCCACATCTACTTTCAAGTTCATAGTAATCACTCCTTTTCCCTATCCTAATTCTACTTTCTACTAGCTTCTACTCCAACCTTTTTAGAACCTCCTACTTCTCAACTTAGAAGTTTTCTTGGGATCTCTATCCTCTTCCGAAGGGGAATCTAGCCTTACAGTGAAAAACTAAATTAAAAGGATAACAGGGAGGCGATTGATGGTGTTTAAGTTAGGTATAGATCTAGGAACTAGTACAACAATAGTTTACTATAATAGCAGAAGTTCTAAGGAAGGTATCAAGGAGCTCCTTAATGAGCCTTCTGTGGTAGCAATAGATATCCGAGAGGGAAGGGTGAAAGCTGCTGGAAGCCAGGCTAAGCTCATGATAGGTAGAACTCCTTCACATATCATAGCTGAGCGTCCAATCCGTGAAGGTGTTATAGCTAACTTTGAGGCAGCTGAGGCAATGCTTAAGTACTTCATAAACAGAGCTAGGAAAAAGCTGTTCTTAGGCAGGTTTCTTAAACCTGATATAGTTATATGTATCCCTGCAGAGTACACTACTGGAGAGGAGAATGCTCTAAAGGAGGCAGCTCTCTCATGCGGGGCTAGGAGTGTTACCATAATTGAGGAGCCAATGGCTGCTGCTATTGGAGCTGGACTTCCTGTTGCCACTCCTCGGGGTTTCCTGGTAGTAGATATAGGTGGGGGAACAACTGATATAGCTGTTATATCCCTTGGAAGTATTATCGTTAAACAATCCATCAAGGTAGCAGGAGATAAGATGGATGAAGCTATAAAGCGCTACGTAAAACGAAACTATAACTTGATCATTGGTGATCAGACGGCTGAGAGGATAAAGATAGAGATCGGTAACGTTTATCCCCTTCCAGAGTATGAGGGAGTAACTATGAAGGTAAAGGGTAGGTACTCTGTAGAAGGTGTTCCAAGGGAGGCTGAGATAACCTCGGAAGATATCAGAAAAGCCCTCCTGCCACCAGCTAAGGAGATAGTGGAAGCGATTAAGAAGGTTTTAGCGAAGACACCCCCAGAGCTATCAGCTGATATCATAGAGACTGGTATCAC
>JALUEN010000164.1 GCA_027052755.1 bacterium
TACTGTTGTAGCATGTGCATCTGTCTAAATGGCTCTAGATAGTTCTGAGCAGCTAATCCTAGCATACCCAAATCCATCTCTATCCCCTCCTTCTTGTTATCTACTAGACCTTCTACTAGTATATTAAGGTCTTTGAGGGTACTGTAAATACTTTTCAAAAAAAGTTAAAGTATTTTTTACAAGAAGTTTACTTTCTTGTCAAATGATTAAGTGGTGAGCTCAGGTCCCAGGAGGTTTTCTCATTCTTAGCGATTATTCTCTTAATGAGCTATGAGAACTTGGAGGATATTACTTAAGAACCTAGGCCTTGCTTTCACAGATGGCTTAGAGGTCCTTAGAGACATCTCTTTAGAGATACTCCCTGATAACATATACGCTTTAGTTGGACCTAACGGATCTGGGAAAACCACTTTTATGAAGCTCCTAGCTGGTATCCTGAAGCCTACACGTGGCTCTATAGAGATGCTTGATGAGGATGAGATTCCTCTGAACATGAGGAGGGAAGTTCTGCTATCTTTCCAGAACCCAGATATCTCCTTCTCCCACTTAACCTTGCGAAGGGATCTCATGGAAGTTTTTAACCTCAGAGGTGAAAGGCTGGAGGATATATGGGCTAGGTTAGCTGATTTAGGGATCCCTCCTGAGTACGTTGACAGGGAACTTGATACCTTAAGCTATGGCTGGAGAAAGATATTATCCTTAAGCGAGTATCTCCTCCTGCCATCTAAGCTCCTCTGTTTAGATGAACCCACGGCCAACCTTGACCTATTATGGTCTATGAGGATATGGGGCTTCCTATTTAGGGAGAGAGCTAAACGTGTTTTCGGATTGATCTTCTCAACTCATAGACCTGAGGAGCTTCTAATAGCTGACAGGATACTTTACATAGATAGGGGAAGAATAAAGGAGGTGTCCCATAGGGATCTACTGGCGATTAACAACGATTATATTAAAGCGATGCTTACGCCTCAGATGGCTAACATCCTGGCTAATTGGGATACCTCATTAGCCGAGGAGCTTAGGTACTTCATATCAGAAGCAACTGAGGGAGATAAAGCATGAGTACCTTTCAGGGGATATCTTATATACCTTCTCTGAGATCTAGAGGTGGATTGCTCAGAGTTCTTGACCCTAGGACAAAGCTCCTGGCAATGGCTCTACTATCTACCTTGATATTCTTAACTGATGACCTCTTGAAAATATCTGTTTTTCTAATTCTCCTCTTACTAGTTATAGCTCTCTCTAAGCTCTCAATCCTCAGGATAATATCCTCGCTTAAGGCGGTTCTCTTCCTCATCTTGATCACAACTATATTAAACTCCTTCATGGTAGAGGGAAAGGTTATCTGGTCGTGGAAGTTTCTCACCTTAACAGAGGAGGGATTGAGGTTCTCCCTGCTCGTGGCTATCAGGATAATCTTCATATCTCTTTTCTCTCTAGTGGTTATATCTAATATAGATCAAGGGGAGCTTGCTACCTCCCTTAGGAGAATCTTTAAACCCCTGAGGAGGGTTGGCGTAATCTCAGATGACTTCGCTTTAGGACTCACTATAGCTATCAGGTTCATACCTGTCCTCTTAAGCGAGCTAGATAGGATATACACAGCTCAGCTGGCTAAGGGAATTGAGCTGGAGAGGCTTAGCTTCAGGAAGAAGGTGGATTTTTGGATATCTATCATGGTTCCGATGATAAAAACCACCTTAAAGAGAGCAGAGGATCTAGCTTTAGCTTTGGAGATGAGGGGATATTATGAGGAGACCAGAGGAGATCTGACTGATATAAGCTTCTCTGCCTGGGATTTGATAGCTATATACTTTCTGCTAGCCTTTACCCTATGGGTTCAGCTAGGCTAGGGAGGGGTTGAAATGGCTCAGCTCTATCTGATGTACGATGATGAGTTTCTAGAGCACATTCCACCTGATTACCACCCTGAAACCCCGGATAGACTTAAAGAGTTTCACAAGGGAATCCTTGAGGAAGCTAAATTTACTAAAGTTGAGCTGAGGTACATATCCCCAAAACCAGCTAGCGATGAGCTTATACTTGGGGTCCACACTCAAAAGATACTCTACACTCTCAAAGCTATAGATGGTGGTAGCGGATATATTGACCCAGATACCTACTACTCGCCAAAGAGCGCTCGTGTTGCTAGGTTAGCTGCTGGGGGAGGGGTTGAGCTAGTGAGATCACTCCTCCAGGATGGGAATCCTCTGGGAATAGCTCTCCTGAGGCCTCCTGGACATCACGCTACCAAGGATCAGATGATGGGCTTCTGTTTGTTGAACAACGTGGCTATAGCCGGCAACTGGGCTATTGAGAATGGCTTGAGTAAGGTAGCCATCTATGATTTTGACCTACATCACGGAAATGGCACTCAGGATATATTCTACACTAGGGATGATGTCCTTTACATATCCACTCATCAGCTGGGGATATATCCTGGAACTGGATACCCCTCTGAGAGGGGAGTTGGGAGCGGAGAGGGTTTCACGGTTAACTTACCAATGAGAGCTGGGGATGGCGATGAGGAGTTCTTGGAAGTGCTAAATGAGAGTATAATTCCACTCTTGACCGATTACAGACCTGAACTGCTTCTGCTGTCAGCTGGATTTGACTCAATGCTTGGAGATCCTCTAGGTAGCTTGAGATTGACTAGTGAGGGTTTGGGAAAGCTTCTCTTAGGGCTCTTTTCCTGGGCTAAATCTAATAGGGTACCTGTAGGGATATTCCTAGAAGGTGGCTATAACTTGGGAAACTTGAGGAAAGCAGGTAAGACTATAATTAGGGTTTTTAAGGAAGTTTTCGTGTGAGATATTTGTTTTAATAGGCTATTATTAGTCCGCCTCCTTTGAGCTCGGCTTCAGGAACCTCTTTGGTACCTTCATTTTCGGTTTCGGTTTAGGAGGTATATCGTATAAGCTGACTATAGATAGGACTACCTCTCTGAAGAGCGGTGCAGCGA
>JALUEN010000165.1:0-2078 GCA_027052755.1 bacterium
TATCGGAACTATAGCCTACCTCTTCAGCTCAAGTGCAGCGGTAGCTTCGTTGGGATTGCCTGGCATAGCTGTAGCTGCCGGAGCTGGTGTGATTTATAATCTAGGTAAGTACGCTGTAAAAAAAGCTATAGCTAAGCTAAAGGGATAATAGTTCTAAACTAAGCTAAAAAATAAAAGGGGAGGGAACTCCCTCCCCTTTTATTTTTATAACTCTTTGGAACTGGTTTAATCCCTTATCACCCTTATGGTAACGTATAGGTCGCTATCTACGTTCAGATAATCATCATAGGTGCTATCTCCAGAGATGCTAACCTCTCCGCTAGTACTGCTGAACCAATTACCTTGATCATCCCATACTGTTACCTCGTAGTCGTCTCCCTCTATTCCGTACTCGTAGAAGGTTCCATCTGAGTAAGGGGTTATAGTGTACCAGTTGTAGGTGTTCACTCCTCTGAGCTCAATTGTGTAAAAGCTGTAATCTGATGGGTTAGCAGAGTCTTCTAACCTACCCTGTACATCAAAACCAACTGTTCCGCTACCTCCACCTGACCCCCCGCCTGGGTTTGAGGCATCCACGACTTCTATCGTAGCAGTATCCTTCACTGATGGATTGCTCTTGAGAGATATTGTTAAGGTTATCGTTGTCCCAGCTGGTACGCTATCAGGTACCCTCACTATCACAACACCGTAACCCCAGGAGAGGTCTACACTTACTCCTGAGATCGTTGGGTTAAGGGTTACGTTTAGGTCGCTGTTATTAATTAGGGCGAAGAAACCACTGGAATCTATCCCCTCTACCTGGAAGTAAACCTCGTCAGTCCAACCGTCATTATAGAAGGCTACCGCTTGGCTTGGAAGCACGTATATCTGTGTGATGGTCCCGCCGTAATCTGGTACATCTATGGGTGGTAGTGGTAGGGGCTCACAGAAGCTACTAGTACAGATGTTAGGTATCATATCCCAGAGATCGCTGATGTTCGTTAAATTAACCTCAAAGTATCCGTTAACGTCAGTTATCGTTGTATCCCCTGTAGGGAACGTGATAGTTGCCCCAGATACTGGGGTTAGATCCTGCGGAACTGGTGAGAAGACCAACTTCCTAGTACTCTGGCTTGAGTTGGGAGCTTGGTATATGTACCCTTTAAAGGTGTAAGCTCTTGTTCCAGGAAGCTGGGAACCAAAATCACCTATGTTAGTGCCTCCACATCCTAAAAGTAGGAATAGAGTGATCAGCAAACCTAATGCTACTCCAAGGACGCTTCTCGCCCTCATTTTCTTCACCTCCACTTAATCATTGTCTTCATTAATTATCCCATGAAAAAGGTGGGTTCACCTTTAATTTTCAGAGCTTGAATCAACCTCTTCACATGTTCCCTTATGGATAGTATCTCATCCTCTAGAAGTGGGGTTAACAGTTGTTCTCTCTGAGGATGTTTTGAATAGGCGATGGCGTAAGCGGCAGCGATCCTTATGTTTGAGTTGGGATGACCTAGTAGTGGTCTCAGGAACCTCTCCACTTCATCTTTCTCTAACGGGATGTACTGAAAGGTTTTCACAGCTTCCTCTTTAAGTAAGTCATCCTCTGAGCTAGAGAGTAGAGGGATAAGTATGTCCTTGAATTTAGGAGATCTCAAGCTCTGCATAACGTTTATCAGGGCTAGCTTCTCCATGGGGTCATCTGCTGACTTCCAGCGTTTGATAACCTCATTAATGATCTTATTATCAGGATTTTTGAGAAACTGAGCGATGAAGATCTTTAGAAATGGCTCTCTCTCAGATTTAAAAGCATCCCAGAGTATCTCATGTGCTGTTGGACAGTTGTAACTACCTAAGGTGGAGATAGCTTCAAGCTTTGTGTCAAGAGGATAAGAGGAATTTAAATACCTAGCTATTTTAGGTAGGAACTCCTCTATGTTAACGTTCTTCAGTATAGCCATCCCTAGAGGTGCTTCCTCTGGCGAGGCTAGAAACTTCTCTATAATATCTATATATTGGAGAAGGAGGTTATTCAAGTACCCCATGAAGATACCAATAATGTTTGCAAAGTCTTTCCTTAGAGATAGTGGTAAGCTCTCGTT
>JALUEN010000165.1:2088-2953 GCA_027052755.1 bacterium
GCTTCATCTAATGGGTGAAAGGATTCACCGCTTCTAGCAAACACATCCTCCATAGTCCTTGCAATGGATCGGTTGAACCCCCTTGATAACCTCTCATAGGCGATGGTGAAAGGATTCGCGAAAGCTTTGAGGGGGCCTAAGTTCTTAACTAAAGCGTTTGATGAGTCCCAGGTGCCATTTAGCTGATCTATCAATGTAGTACCTAAGAAACTCCCTATCACTGAGATAGCAAGCTTAGATTTGCTAGCTGTGTAATCCTTAAAGAAAAGGGATATTAGGACATCTGAGAGGAAAAGGAATTCCTTAGTGTTATCTCCGTCTAGGTTGAACTTCCTCTTAACCGCGTATAGGAAGAAATCGTTTAACTTCTTTATATCACCAATACCTAGCTTCATCTGCCCTCCCCTCTTAGGGGATTCAATGAAGCGCTTACCTTATCCTCTATATGGAAATGACTCAAGGAGAAATAAATTTACCAAAAATCACTTTCTTGACCCCGGAAGGACTAACTGAAAACCTTCTAGAAAACCTCCTTAAGATAGAGGGAGGTATCTCTATAGTTAACATCTATCAATTAATATCACTTAAACGACCTGTTGGAGGTGAAACCTGTGAGCGGATCTAAGTTACCCTCTAAGTTGAGCTTTATTAATCAGGTATTAGATGAACTTAAGGCTGGTGGTTTGTACAAGTACATAAGAACATTAGAGAGTTCCCAGGGAGCATGGATAGTGGTAGATGGGAAACGAGTCCTTAACTTATGCTCTAACAACTACTTAGGTTTGGCTGATCACCCTAAGCTCAAGGAAGCGGCTAAGAGAGCTATAGATGAGTACGGGGTTGGACCTGGTGCTGTGAGAACGAT
>JALUEN010000166.1 GCA_027052755.1 bacterium
TGCTATCACCGTCCTATTTCTGGACTTCTCTTCAAAGTAGTATTTCCTTAATCTATATAATTTTCCTGTAATCACCTTTTACTGGTTCAACCTCTCCCTCAAGCTCTTCAAGAAAGAGAAGAACTTTCGGTGAGCCTCCTGGTCATAGTGAACGGGTTTCCTCACCAGCTTCTCCTCTATACGTTTATCTACATCACTCATCCCCTTAACGTCATAGTGATCTGACGCTACTATGAACGTCCACTCGGTGAAGAAGGAGTTGATGAAGGCGGAGTAACTCTGAACCCACTTGAACCTCTTCTGAAGGAGCCTACGAATTACGTTATGATAAGCGTCCTCATCGGTTAGTATATCCTTTATATCTGAGGCTTGTGTTACGAAAATACCATTCTCATCTAAACGCGCATCTATACTGTTTAGGAACTCATCGTTAAATATATTATGCGCTGGAGAGCTAGCGGAAGGTTCACTTAGATCTGATATTATCACATCAAACTTACCTTCTAATTTTTTCAAGATCTCCCTAGCATCTCCAAAGATCAGCTTAACCCTGGGATCATCAAAAGCCCCCTGAGACCACTCCTTAAGGTATCTCTTAGAGATCTCTATAAGCTCCTCATCTATATCAACCATGATAACCTCCTGGACATCCCTGTGCCTCAGAACCTCCCGCAGGGTTCCACCTTCTCCACCACCTATTATTAGAACCCTCTTAGGAGAGGGGTGAGCGATCATCGCTGGGAGAACCAGTGCCTCGTGATAAACCGCTTCGTCAAACTCAGCTGACTGAGGCTCTCCATTTAAGACCAGCATCTTTCCCCACAAGTACGTATCAACAATATCAACATACTGGTACTTTGTACGCTTTGAGACAATGATCTCCCTAATAGCATGTCCGTGAAGCTCATAAGGGTTATGTATCTCATAGTACCATATCCATCTCAGTGGCTCACTCTTCTTAGGAAACTCTGTGAAGTAATCCTCAATTGGGAAAAAAAGCGTCATCTCTAGTTCGCCTCCTTAGAGGAGTTATTCACTAAAAATTTTATCAGTTATAAGTTTTAGCTCTAGGTACTTTCCCCCTTTTTAAGATAAGTTCCACTACTTATCTCTTCCTTCAAGTTCACCTTTTTGCCGGTGGTCGTCCTTACCCTTCATACCCTCCTTACTTAATCCAGGTATAACTTTTTTAAGAAAGCTCTCAAAACTAGGTGCTGAAGACTCCGCACTCAAGCTAATCTCCTCCGGTTTAAACTCAGAGAGTATTTTAAAATCGTTCTCAGAGACACCTATTAATAGCACCTTCTCAGCTACCTTTATTAAAAGTAATCCCTTATTAGGCGCTATCATCATCCTATCAATTACAGTAATAGCTCCCCTCTGCTGAGAGGGATAAACCCCTCCCCCTATCATCCTAATAACTATAACCGCCACTCCCCCTAGTAGCAAGGCGTATATAATAAAGACAAGAAGCATCTTGAATATCTCCAAGAACCTTCACCACCTTAAGGATGTATAATAGTGCCTACATCTTCTCCTAGGGCAACTCTTATCAAGTTTCCCTCCTCTAACAGAGAGAAAACAGCTATTTTCAATCCGTTCTCCCTTGCTATCTCCATTGCAACCTTATCCATGAACCTCAAATCCATAGCGATAGCCTGGTCATAAGAGAGTTCCTTAAAAAACTTAGCGTTAGGGTTCCTCTCAGGATCAGAGTCATAAACTCCCTTAACCTTAGTAGCCTTTAACATAATATCGGTCTCAAGCTCCAAAGCTCTTATCACACTAGCTGTATCAGTGGTAACATACGGGTTCCCCGTTCCTCCGGCAAGGATCACTACCCTACCTTCTGAGAGATAGTCTCTTGCCTTAAGTGGGTTATAAGGTTCCGCTAACTCTGGTACACTGATTATGCTCATGATAGAAACCTTTAGACCCTCACTTATCAAAAACTCGCTTAGTGCTAAGGAGTTTATCACCGTAGCTAGCATTCCCATCCTGTCAGCCGTTGATCTGCTAACCTCTTTAAGCTGAGCTCCCCTAAGTATATTACCTCCCCCCAGAACTATAGCAACTTCTCCTCCTCTTCTACTTATCTCAGCTATCTCAGATGAGTACCTCTTTAAGTTATCAACAGAGAAGCCTGTGCCTTTACCGCCTGGGGCCAAAGCCTCTCCACTTAGCTTTAACAGGAGCCGTTTGTACTTTAAGTGCTTCACCTTCATCACCTCGTTCCCTTTCGTTCTCCTAAAGCTTCATCCCTAAGTATTATCTCTTTAACGATCTCCATGAGGTTTTCACCTATGAGATCAGGTTTAAAGTCCCACGTCCTCAAGTCATTTAAGTTCGTTTTCCCAGTTAACACCAAAGCTGTATTAATCCCTAAGATATATCCCGGTTTAAGATCCCTATAGGAATCGCCTACTATCCAACTTCTACGCTTGTCAATTAGATGCCTCCGAAGAGCTAACTCTATCAAGTAAGGACTAGGTTTTCGGCATATACACCTATCCTCTGGCTTATGGGGACAGAAGAGTATATCATCAAAGCTCACCTGAAGTCTCTCTGAAAGTAATCTGTTAAATCTCCAGAAATCTGATAAATTGAAGTATCCCCTAGCTATCCCAGACTGATTAGTGAACATAAAGATGAGGAACCCCTTTTCCTTAAGCGCTCTCAGGGCCTCTCCAACTCTTGGCAGTAGTACAAGCCTATCAGGTGTTGGATAACCCACATCTAAGTTAAGGGTTCCATCCCTATCCAGAAAAACAGCTTTCCAGAGAGGGGAGAGAACCTTCAGATTAACCACTCCCCCATATTGATAAGACTAGTACCTTTTCTAAAGTGGGCCGGGCAGGACTCGAACCTGCGACCCCCTGCTTAAAAGGCAGGTGCTCTTCCGACTGAGCTACCGGCCCTTTGACACCTTAGTTA
>JALUEN010000167.1:0-1925 GCA_027052755.1 bacterium
CCTTAAGAGCATCGTGAATCGCCTTTCTCAGGGTACCAGTTCCCTTCCCGTGGATGATCCTAACTCTCCTATGTCCGTAGAGCCTAGCCCTCTCTATATACCTGGAGAGCTCTATTAAGGCATCAGCAACCTTCTGACGTCTCAGGTTTAACTCTGGTGGTACCTCCTCTACCCTACCCTCAAACCTCCAAAAATGTTCGGCTCCCTTCTCAGACTTATCCTCTTTAGAAGAAGGTCTAACCTTACTTCTCGGAACCTCTAGTAGTTTCTCGTCAACTTGAACTTTTACGTAATCCTCCCCTTTAAACTCTATAATCACACCCTCAAGAGCTAAAGGAACTATCAATACCCTCATACCAACCTCTAGACTAGGTACTTGAGTGTCATTTGTTTCCTCAGCTTCCCCCTCAGGAGAGAACGCGTATAGCTCTGCTCTTAGGTCAAGGGCCCTCTCTCTTAGAGACTTAATCTCTCTTTTTAAATCCTTCTTAAGGGGGAGGTTCTCCGATCTTTTAAGCTCCTCATATAACTCCTTAGCTTTTGCTAAGTACTTCTCTATTTCCTTGTAAGCGCTCTCTAAGGTAGCTATCGCCTCCTGTTTCGCTGTTTGAAAAGCCCTAGCTCGCCTACTTCTTATATCCTTCTCAAGTCTCTCCAGCTCCCTCTCTTTCCTCCTAAGCGCTCTCTCCTTTTCAGTTATCTCTTTTAGTTTCTCCTCATACTCGTCCCTTAGGGTAGCTAACCTCTTCAGCGACTCATGTAACTCAGAATCTATCTCCTTCATAAGGGCCTTAGCCCTATTTATCAGGGAACGGCTTAAACCAGATCGCTGACATATCTCAAAAGCGTAGCTATATCCAGGTACACCGTATCTAAGCTCATAAGTCGGTCTCAGGTTATCCAGATCAAAACTAAAACTAGCTATAGTATAATCATGGTTTAGCGCCCAAGCTTTTACCTCATCAAAGTGAGTGGAGAAAGCTACGAAAGCTCCGTAGCTCTTTAAAGTCTCCACTAAAGCTATAGTTAGCGCAGCGCCTTCTTTTGGAGATGTCCCACTAGCGGGCTCGTCAAGGATCACCAAAGTGTTCTTCGTGGAATCCCTGAGGAACTCTCTCCACCTCTGAATGTGAGCTGAGAAGGTGCTTAGGTTCTCCTCTATGTCCTGTTTATCACTTATATCAGCCATAATCCCTTTCAGGTAAGGGATTTTCATAGAGTCAGCCGGTACAGGTAGCCCAGACATAGCTGATAGGACAAGCAATCCAAGGGTTTTCAAGGACACGGTTTTACCTCCAGCGTTAGGTCCAGTTATCACTAGAACTTTTTTCCCTTTAAACTCTAAGTCAACTGGAACAGGTTTAACTCGCAGGAGAGGGTTCAGAGCACCTCTCAATTCTATATCTTGGTACTGATGAGGCATGTAAACCTCTGGAAATGTTATCTTCCCTAGTGAGTAACTAAACCTAACAACGGAGTAGAGCGCATCAAGGAGCCCGATAACCTCCGCCGATTTTCTGAACAAGAACTTATACTTAAGCACGTTAACTGATAGCTGGGATAGTACTCTTCTAACCTCTTCACTCTCTGATTCCTGAAGAGCAACTAACTTGTTGTTCAGGTGGACGATATCTATAGGCTCAATGAAAGCTGTCTTAGTGCTTCCAGAAAAGCCTTGGATAATTCCCTGAAGCTCAGAACTCCTCTCTACCTTAACAGGTAGGACGAACCTACCGTTCCTGAGTGTGAAGATTGGCTCCTGGAGCAATCCCTCTCTCCAATATTTGGATATCAACTCATTAAGCCGTCCCCTAATAGTCTCTCTGAGAGAGATTATCGCTTTCCTTATCCTATAGAGTTCAGGAGAAGCATCGTCTTTCAGATCATCAGGAGAAGCTAATTGATCCTTAAGGAGTTTCAGGAGC
>JALUEN010000167.1:1935-2901 GCA_027052755.1 bacterium
GTCTCTTCTTTCCTGTTTTTTGAAGCAAATCCCTAAAGGTAATGGTGTTATTTATAAAATCAGCTATATCCCAGAGCTGGGATGTAGTTAGGATATAACCTTCGGGAAGATCCCATAGAAAGTTCACATCAGGTAATGAAGGTATGTAAAAGTTAGGGTTCTCAGCGATAGCTTCATAAAGTTCCCTACTAAGCTCTAAGCGATCTCTTAATTCCTCAAGAGGTATGCCAGGCTTTAAAGAGTCAATAACCTTATAGCCATATCTAGTTCCAGCAAGCGCCTTCCATTCCCTCTTCAGGTCTTCCCATTGAAGATCTTGAAGGGTTAAGTTATCAACGCGCATTAGATCCTTACTAATAGTTCCTAGATTACCTTAACAAAGTTCCCCTTCTTCAAACAGGATGTACATACTCTTATGGTTCTAACCTTTCCGTTCATCTTCACCTTGATCTTCCTTAAGTTAACCTTCCATACCCTTCCTGTTCTCTTGTTTGAGTGACTGACGTTGTTCCCGAACATGGTCCCCTTCCCGCATATATCACAGCGCCTTCCCATCCTAACTCCCTCCTTAAAAATCCTTTACTTCTTTCTATTTAAACATCAGAGAAGAACTTCCTCTATTTCCTTCTGGACTATCTATCTAAATATAGAGCTGAGATCAAAACCACAGTTAGGACAGAACCTGTAGTTACCGTCTATAGGATGTCCACAGGAGGGACAGAACTTAGGAAGCTGCTGAGGAGGAGAAACTGGTTCGCGTAACTTTCCTCGCAAGCTAGCTTTAATCCTCTCCTCAAAAGCAGCTTCCTCTTCTATCCTCAGGTACTCTCCTCTCAATATCTTGAGATAATCCTCGCTATCGTGAAATCTTTTAAGCTCTCTTAATCTAAGTATACTAAAAGGTTCTGCACTTCTAACTTGATAGTAGTTCTTAACGAAAGAAGCAACCATATCCTCATCCATGTG
>JALUEN010000168.1:0-8263 GCA_027052755.1 bacterium
CATCAGGGAGAGCGAGATAACTGAGGAACAAGCTCTCATCTATCTCCTCGGGTTTCACCCCCTCAGAGATCATCCTCCTCACCGCTTGGATTATATCCCATTTACCTGAGTAGTTGACCAATACGTTAAAATCCATAACCTCTCCTCTAGATGTCTCCTCCTCGCCCCATTTAAAAGCATCCCTTAGATCCTCCGGCATCTCAGTGAGGTCCCCTACAAATCTCAGCCTAACTCCTTCCTCTTTAAGCTTAGGTACCTCCTTAGCGATAAAGTATTTGAAGAGCTGGAATAGGCCCTGGACCTCCTCATCGCTTCTTCGCCAGTTCTCCTTAGAGAAAGCGTAAACTGATAGTACTTTAACGCCTATATCCTTAGCCCCAGCAACCACATCCTTGAGAGCTCTAACCCCAGCTTTATGACCTGCTAGCGGGTGAAACCCTCTTGACTTAGCCCAGCGCCGATTTCCATCCATTATAATAGCCACGTGCCTAGGAATATTCTCAGTCCACTTCAGAACTTTTTCCAGCTCAGATCTCCATAAATCCTTATCATATTGGACCTCATCCTCCATGAAACCCGTAACAATCCTGCTAAGGATATCTAAGTTCAAGTTATCCACCTCCTAAGAGAACCTCAAACTAGCAGATAAGCGATCAAGGGCTTTCTTAAAGGTATCTACCGGGATTGAGTCAAGGTAAACAGGTTTAGCTACGTCTTTAATTAACGTTAGCTCGCCTATATAGTTATTCTCCTTAATCTTAGGGCTTATCCTATAGAGAAGTTCCTGCCATATCTTATCAGGATCTAGCTCTACCTTCATATAGCTATACTCCATTATCTTCTTCTCAAATCTCTTAAGCCTTGCCTCATTTAAGATATTCAACTCGTGAGCCAAGTAAAGCTCAAACAGAAGCGAGTATATAACCCTCTCCTCTGAAGGTAGCTTATCCCTTAGATCATATGAGAGGAAACTCCCAACCCGAAAGAACCTGTATAGGTTTATGTAATCCTCCGGTTTACTGAAACAATGCCTGATGAGGTAGTTTATCTGAGCGTCCAGCGAGTTTTTCGCCACCTTTCCGAATTCATCTATTAGCTTATCTAAAGCTAGATCACTTATCATGTTGTATAGAGCCTTAGATAATATAAGAGCTATCCTATAAGGGTATATCATACTAGTCCTCAACTTGCTAAAGGGGAGCGATGATATGAGCGACGGATCTATGATCGCCAGGTCAGGGTACCTCCTAACCGATATAGGTTTGCTGTGAAGATAAAACGTGTGGTGGCCTATAAAGGTGGTTACAAATGTAGCCTTAGGAGTAGTGGGAATAAAGCCTAACCACAACCTAGGTCTGATGAACAAGTCTATTCTCGGAAGTATAGCGTAAGCTCCTACTAACAAGGTTAGGAGTGAGCTACCACCTAGACCTAGGATTAACACATCCTCACTTGAGACGGTCGTACAGGTATCTAACCAGTTAAGTAGCTGTTTTAATACCTCCTCAGGATGGTGCCTAACCTCTCCCGCATCAAGCACGATGTTCATAGGCTCCAACTTCTCACGGACCATACTATCTAACAGTTCTTTTCCAAAAAGATCAGATAAGAGGTTATCTGTAACGAGTACTACCTGTAGGTTCCGCGAGTATAATTTCCTAAGAGACTTAGCTAAAGATCCCTTCACAAAGCCACTGCTAATGATAACCTTCATCTGAAGGTGATTAAACCTCAGTTCCTTCCTCACAGCCCTCAACCCCTTAAGCTTCGCTTTCAGCTTTTACTTAGCTTTTCTTACTTTTAGCTCACTTCCTCCAGGAGATATAGCTTTGTTATCAGGATTGTAGTACTGGTAAGCTTTAGAAGATGGGATAGTAACCCTCACGGGGTACTTAGCTTTCAGTCTCCACCTAAAGGTTAAGGTACCTGGCGCTAACTCATCTAAGTAAAGGATAACCTGTCTTCCAGTGTACTCATACCTAGATATCTTCTTAGATTTAACGAGCTTGTCTAGATCACTAGTAAGCAGCTCAAAACCAGGAGGTACCCCAACATCTATTAAGACCATGAAAAATTTCGTTCTAGTGGTGTTCTCAACTTTAACCTCTTGCCACAGGAGATCCTTAACCTCCAACTCCCTCCTATCGTATTGAACCGTTATCCTCATAGGTTGAGGCTCGGGTCTGTAGCTATCCCAGGGGATATAGTAGTAAAGGGTTGCGTTCCAGTAGCCACCTCTTAGGCCTTTTGAAGGCTCTATTCTCAGGGTACCCTCACTAAGCGCTCTCAGGGAAGTCATTAAATAACCTGAGAGGTTATCCGGTTTAATCTCCAGTATTCTCTCCTCAGTGCCCTCTTTACTTGTGTAAACGATCCTCACCTTTACCGGTGATTTCAACCTAGGTGGCTCTCCGGTAACTAAAAGTATTGCCTTCAGCGCTTGGATAGTAGGCTGAGTACTATACCAACCACCCTTAGGGTCCTTAACGCTAACTAAGTACCTTATTCCCTTATATACCATGTCCTCTTTATCAAAGAGCTTCAACAAGCTAGCTTTATATAGAGCTTGAATAACCAGGGCGGTAGTCTCTATTCTCATTGTTTTTCCTCTTGAGAAGGTAAAGCTCTGAAGCCTGGAGTCCCAAAAAGCTATATCACCCTGGGATCTCGCTCTCATAGCTAGCTCCTCAGATAACTCCTTAAGCAAGGATTTAAGAGAAGAGCTCTCAGAGGGACTTAAGCCCTTAAAGTTCATTAGATAAGAGGCTATGCAGTTAGATAGGATTGCTAAGGTGTAAGTGTCCATGTCCTTCAGCTTATCCTCAGATCTCATCCTCAGCCACCTAAGGGCTTCTCTAAGTTTAGAAATCTCATCTCTTGACAATGGGTGAACCCTAAGGCTCTCAGCTAATCCCCATAGGACAAAAGCTGTTACTAACTCGTTAGCCTGGGTCAGCTTACCCCAGGTCTCTAAGTGGAGATATCGGCTATCCGGTGTCCAGTGATCCCCTTCCATAACTGAGAATAGCCACCTCTGGGTCCTAGCCACCATGTTAGGATCCACCGGATACACCTGGTTCATATCAGCGAACTCCATCAAACCGAAAGCGGTGAGGAGCTTGTTAGCTGGGGGATCACCAAACCAAGAGAAACCTCCACCGCTAACCTCAAAAGAGACAAGCCTCTGGTACCCTACCTGTAAGTAGTAATTTGCCTTAGTCTCAATCTCAGGGTTAGAGAGTCCCTGCTTTCTCAGGTACCTCAAGATGAGAGCGTTAGGATACGTAACCGATGACGTCTGCTCAAAACACCCATAGGGCATCCTAAGTAGCTGATCTAGACCACCTATCACCTGAGCCATCGGCGAGGGGTATATGGTAACAACTACCTTAGAGGCATCGGGTATAACTCCCTTAGGTAGCTGAACTTTGAGCTCCGAGGTCTTAGACAACGAACCACTTAACACTAAACTACTCTCTACGCCGTTAGGAATAACCTCTAAAGTCTTTCTAATAGCGTCGTAAAACTCTTCGCTCTCAGCCTCTACAGTTAGCGAGTGAACTCCTAAGCTCTTTGCCTTTATAGTGAAGTAAATAGACGAGATCTGGTTCGGCGCTAGAGTCAAGTCTCTCTCTGGACTATCAATGAGCTGGAACCAATCCTCACTTTTCAGGCTCACCCTTAGGTTCAACTCCTTACTAGTGTAGTTGTAGATTATAACCGGTATAGATACCTCATCCCCTCGTGTCAGGTATAAGGGTAGATCCATGTCAATGAAGAAAGGCTGAAAGACCCTTATATCTGCTGTGGAACTTCCCAGGTCTCCAGACAAGGTATTAGCTAGGGCTCTCAGCTTCCAGTTAGTGATGGAATCAGGCATTCTCAGGGTTAAGATAGCCTCTCCCCTATCATCAGTGATCAGTTCAGGATTATAGTAAGCGGTCTCAGGGAAGAAGGACCTAATCCTCCTCTTCTTAGAGGATCCTCCTGGTTTTCGAGAAGAGAGCTTATACTGTACTCTCTCCTCAGCGATAACGTTTTCCTCAATAGCTCCTTTAACACCCATCACAGGAGCCCTAGCCCTTAGAATCCTAAATTTAGGTTCTCTTCTAGCAATGTAATCCCATAAGTTGAATCCTCTCCTCTTTAAAGCTAGCATAACTTTTGGCATGCTTAGATCATCAGGGGTTCCCCATCTACCGTCAGGCCCAGCAGAGACAGGTATATAAACCAAGCTGAAACCATAATCGTTAAGTATTCCTCTTTCCTCTGGAGCTAAGCTAAGCCTCTCCAGCCTTATCAAGTTACCCCAGGGATCTAAACAGTCAGCGTAACTGAAACCCAGTTTTATCGGGTTAGATGGCAGAGCTTGATAGAGTCTCTTACCCCTTAGATACCTGTAATCAGATATAATGTAGGTGAACTTGTAAAGTAGCTTTGCTAACTTCTCACCATAAGAATCAACTTCAGAGATAGGCTTCGCTTCCTCTGAACTTTTAACTAAAGCTATCTTAAGTATATCCCTCCTGTGGGGGATATAGGGACTTATCCCGTGAACCTCGTACTTAGGTTTAAGAAGTTCTTCCTCTAAGTTAAGTAGGAGGGATAAGATCTTAGGGTCTTTACCCGCTAGATACAGGAGAGCTTCATCTACCATAGCCACCTCAATAGCTCCCTGAACACTCTTCTCTCCCTTCCTCAGGGAGAACCTCAGCTTAGCTTCCTCACCTGGTCTGTACGAGTCCTTATCAGTTTTAATCAAAACCTTAAGCTCCTCATCTGGGTAAACGATAAGCTTAGCTGTATCACTTATCAGGTTACCGTTAGAGGAGATGGAGTAAGCAACTAGAGTTAAAGTTCCTACCATATCAGGAGTAAGGGAGATGCGAAAGCTAGCTTTTCCATTCCTAATGATAGAGGACCAGGTACCTAAAGTCTCCTTATCCCTGAATATCTCTAGGATCACAGCTTTATTGTTAAGCTTTCTAGTAGCGAAGACATCTACTACCAAGGGCTCAGAAACCTTAAACTCCAGCTTAGAGGGTCTCAGTATTAGAGCATCATTCTCTTTAACATCTAGCTCAGTGCTGTAAGAGTTACCCCTAGAGTCCGAGACCTCAATTCTAACTGAATCACTATTAGGCTTAAACTCAAAGGTCGCGAACCCCCACTTATCTGTCTCTAAGTTATAAACCTTCTCTCCACTGATCACCTTAACTCTAGCTTTCAAGGGCTTTCCATCTGGGTAAGCTACACTGATATATATCCTGTTAGGAAGTCCTCTCACTAACGAGCCAGATTCGGAGAGAACTACCACATCAAGGGGTTTATCGGTAAGCTTCAAAGTAACCTTCTTCTCAACCTCCTGGTTAGCTTGATCAATTACCTTAACTTCTAGGGATAGGAGAGCTTTACCACCTTCTAGCGGGATACCTACGCCATAAGATGGTGCTTTTAGCTCAAACTGGCAGCGACCATTAGAGAGCTGACACTGAGTCTTAGCTACTTCCCTAAACCCAACCTCGTAGCTCATTAACCTCACCTGAGCGGTTCCCTTAACAGGTTTCCCGAAGAAGTACTTAGCTTTAACCTCACCTTTGATCAGCTCGCCTGGTTTGTAGTAGGACTTAGGTAAATTAACCTCCACCTTGAACTTGGGAAGGCGATACCTCTCTACCCTGAAAGTCTTCTCCTCATACAGTTTATCAAGCTCAACTCTAGCCTTATACTCGCCTAACCTAGCCTCAGGAGCTAAGCTCAAGTTGTAGCTAGCTATACCGTACTTATCAGTTTTCAAAGTAGCGTAAACTAACCTGTTACCCTTGGGATCCGATACCGTTAAGCTCAGTTCCTTGGAGGAAAGGGGTTTTTTCGTGGTAGAGTTAAGCGCTAAGACTCTTAAATGTACTACCTGACCAGGTTGATACAGAGGTTTATCAGTAGTCAGGATAAGGGCAAAAGGGCTCTCTACCTCAATCACTCTCTCAAGCTCTATAGATCCTGATTTAACCTTAAAGCTCAGATAGTTACCCCCCTCAGGTACCTTAAATTTAAAAGATGCAGTGCCATCCTTAGAAGTACGTTTAGATAAAGATATTCTCTTCGTTCCCGACAACACGTTCAGAGTTACCTGCCTTCCAGGAACGTGGTCGCCGGTTGATGGGTTATACGAGATAACCTGAATTAAGCACTCAGTTCCACTATAGACCTTTTGAGGGAATATTACTTTGAGCTCATAGGAGCCCTTAGCCCAAGCTATATTAAGTTTTAGACTAAAAATAAGGGACAGGAGAGCGAGGAAGAGTGCTCTCTTAAAAGGGAAGTTATTCATGCTCATCTCACCCCCAGAGTTAGAGGACCAGCTTAAGATATAGTTTTAATACCCTAATTAGGAAGTCCTCTTAACAGAGCATAGATCCAAAGCCCCAGAGCAGATATCCAGAGCTGTATCAACCCGAACCTTGTAACAACCTGAGGTTCACTCCAACCTAACAGCTCAAAGTGGTGATGGATAGGTGTCATCTTGAAAACCCTTCTCCCCTCTCCTAAGATCCACTTAGTTAACTTGAAGTAAGCTACCTGGATGATAACGCTGAGAGCCTCTATGAAAAATATGAATCCCCAGAGGATCAAGAAGATCTCTGTTCTAGTGTACAGGCTAAGCGTAGCGATGAAACCTCCTAGGAACAAGGACCCGCTATCTCCCATGAAAACCTTAGCAGGGTAAGCGTTGTGATATAAAAATCCCCCCAAGGCTGATATACCTATGATAGACAGAGCCTTCACCTTCTCTGAGCCTATTAGGACGAAAACTCCTAGGGTGATCATTGATAAGGTAGCCGCTAACCCATCTAGGCCATCTGTCAAGTTAAGGGCATTAGATGTTCCGGATATCACCAGGTAGAGCCAAACAAAATAGAGGGGAGGGGTTGGTTTAAGGGAGAGGTATCCCAAGTTAACCTCCAGTGAAGCTCCCCACCTAAGGTACACCCACAAGGTTAGGGCTACGATAATCAGATGGGCTAGAAACTTATGCCTAGCTTTTAAGCCTAAGTTCCTCTTGTTGAGGACTTTCATGAGATCATCCCAAAAGCCTAGGAGAAAGTTACCGAGGGCTATTATCAGGAGTGGTAAAATTAGAAGACCATCGCTCCTAATCCAGCTTACTAATAACTCCTTAATGCCGTGATAGGTAAGGTAGTTCCAATCAGCGTGCCTTCCAAAGAGATAAGACAAACCTAGGATCAGGGTAAGAGGAGCGAAAACTACTCCTCCCATAGTAGGAGTACCTTCCTTCTCCTTATGTCTCTCAGGTGCATCCTCCCTTATCACCTGTTTAACCTGTTTGGAGAACTTCTTAATATACCAATCAGTTATCCATAGTGAAGCCAGAAAAGTGAGTAGACCTATAGGTATTAAAGCCAGGTATATCTCCACAGTCCATATCCCCCTTCAGAATTCCTTTTAAGGTATTCTTTCGCTCTCTCTCAGCAATTACCCCACTCAAAACCCCAGAGGATTTAAGTTTCATCTAGAGAAAAACTTTTTGGATATAGAGAGGATTTAGACAAGGAGGTAAAAACCATGGCTGAAGTCAGGAAGAGCAACGCTCAGGTTATAGAGGAGTATAACTACAGGGAGATAGAGAAAAAGTGGCAGAAGTACTGGGAGGAGAACGAGACCTTCAAAGCTATATTTGATCCTACCAAACCGAAGTATTACGTCTTAGAGATGTTCCCATATCCCAGTGGGGACCTACACATGGGGCATGCCAGGAACTACACCCTAGGAGATACTATAGCCAGGTATTACTTCATGAAAGGGTATAACGTACTACATCCTTTTGGATGGGACGCCTTTGGACTTCCTGCTGAGAACGCTGCTATTAAACATGGGATACACCCCAAGACTTGGACTGAGAACAATATAGCTAACATGAAGAGACAGTTAAAGAGTCTAGGTCTAGCTTATGATTGGTCAAGGGAGGTTAAGACCTGCTCACCAGAGTACTACAAGTGGAACCAGTGGATATTCCTAAAGATGTATGAGAAGGGACTAGCTTACAGGAAGGAATCCTTAGTTAACTGGTGTCCTAAGTGTAAGACAGTGCTAGCAAATGAGCAGGTGATAGGAGGTTACTGTTGGAGGTGTGGATCTAAGGTAACCAAGAAAAAGCTAAATCAGTGGTTCATTAAGTTAACCGCTTACGCAGAGGATCTACTTAAAGACATAGATACCCTAGAGGGATGGCCAGAGAAGGTTA
>JALUEN010000168.1:8273-10126 GCA_027052755.1 bacterium
TCATGCAGAAGAACTGGATAGGGAAGAGCTGGGGAGTAAAGGTGAAATTTACGATAAAGGAGCTAGATGAGGACCTATGGATATTCACCACCAGACCTGATACCCTACCAGGAGTAACCTTCCTGGTAGTAGCCCCAGAGCATCCACTAGTGGAGAAAGCGAAGGAGAAAGGGTTAGCTCCAGCTGAGCTGGACAAGTTCCTTGAGGACGTGTTCTCTAAAACCAATATAGAGAGGGCGGAGAGCAAAGAGGGATTACCACTAGGTCTCACAGCGATTAACCCAATTAACGGCGAGGAAGTGCCTGTCTGGACTGCTAACTATGTCCTCATTGATTACGCAGAGGGAGCTATAATGGCTGTTCCAGCGCATGATCAGAGGGATTATGAGTTCGCGAAGAAGTACAACCTCCCAATAAAGTACGTCATAAAACCCCTCTTTGACGAGCTACCTGAGGACAGAGCTTGGGAAGGCGACGGTATAATGATAAACTGCGGTAGGATCGGATCACTAGAAGTAGATGGAATGGACAGTCCTACCTTCAAGTACTTCATAACTAAATATCTAGAGTATCATGGGTTAGGGAAGGAGACGATTACCTACAAGCTAAAGGATTGGCTAATATCTAGGCAGAGGTACTGGGGGACCCCGATCCCAATCATATACTGTGATAAGTGCGGAGTTGTACCAGTACCTGAGGACCAGCTTCCGGTAAAGCTACCTGAGGTGGTCAGCTTTGAGCCACCAGATGATCCTGAACTAGAGGGTAAGTCTCCCCTAGCTAGGGTACCTGAGTTCGTGAACACTACCTGTCCCAAGTGCGGAGGTCCAGCTAAGAGGGAAACCGACACGATGGACACCTTCTTTGACTCTAGCTGGTACTTCTGGAGGTACACCTCACCCAGGTATGATAAAGCCCCCTTTGAACCTGAGGAATTGAAGTACTGGATGCCTGTTGATCAATACATAGGTGGTATAGAGCATGCAGTCGGACATCTGCTGTACTCCAGGTTCTTCGGGCATTTCCTCTACGATCTAGGCTACGTTCCCCAGAAGGAGCCATTTCTCAACCTCCTAAACCAAGGTATGGTGCTTAAAGACGGGGAGGCTATGTCCAAGTCAAAGGGCAACATCGTCTCCATTGAGGAGACCTTGAACAGGTATGGAGCAGACGCTGCTAGGATGTTTGAGCTGTTCGCAGCACCACCTGAGAAGGACATTGAGTGGAGCGATCAAGGTATAGATGGTATATTTAAGTTCCTAAGACGTTTCTGGAGGTATGTCAACACCTGGCTAGAGGAGATCAAGAAGGGATATGATGGATCCGGAAACCCCGAAAAGCTCTTAAAGATGGTCCATAAGACAGCTAAGAAGATAACCGATGAGTTTGAGACCAAGCGATTCCACTTTAATACCTCTATAGCCGCGTTAATGGAGCTCTTAAACTACTTAGAGGACGAGACTAACAAGATACAACCCCCAAGGGAGGTACTTAAGGAGATACTAGAGATGATCGTTAAACTGATAGCTCCATTTGCTCCACACCTAGCTGAAGAGCTCTGGTATAGGTTAGGGAACCAGCCAAGCATATTCAAGAGCGGTTGGGTTAAGATAGATGAGAACTACCTCAAGGAGGAAACCTTCACCTTAGTGGTCCAAGTAAACGGAAAGGTCAGAGATAAGATTCAAGCTCCCACTGGCCTCTCTAAGGAGGAAGCTCAGAAACTAGCTACTTCAAGCGATAAAGTGAAGAAATACATAGAGGGCAAGGAGATCAAGAGGGTTATCTACGTGCCCAATAAGTTAATAAACATCGTTGTTAGCTAGGCGTTCCTCCCTTAGCTTTAGATAGAA
>JALUEN010000169.1 GCA_027052755.1 bacterium
TCTTGAGGCTATGGAAGAGAGAGAGGTAACCACCGAGGGGGTTACGAGAAAGTTACCTCTACCCTTTATGGTAGTCGCTACTCAAAATCCCCTAGAGTTCGTAGGTATATATCCCCTTGTGGAGAGTCAGCTAGACAGGTTCCTGCTGAGGTTCCAGATAGGATATCCAGATGAGGACTCGGAGCTTAGGGTAGTGAAGACCTATAGGAGGAGGAATTTAGATGACCCCTTATCCCAGGTATCTCAAGTCCTGAGCTTAGAGCAGGTAAGGGAACTACAGAGGCTCGCTCAAGAGGTAGTGATCTCAGATGATGTTTTAAGGTATATAATTCGGATAGTGAGGAGATCAAGGGAGATACCAGAGCTAATGCTCCCATTAAGTCCTAGAAGCGCTATCAACCTCTCAAGAGCGGTCTCCGCATTAGCGCTCCTGAGAGGCAGAGCTTACGTAATACCTGATGACGTCAAAGAACTTGCCGTTCCTGTTCTAGCCCACAGGATTTTTAAGGGGGCTCATTATGATCCTAAAGCTAACGAGGAGATAGTAAATGAACTACTTAGAGAGGTGGAAGTTCCTATATAAACTCCCACTCATCCTCATATACTTTCTAGCGTTCACATACCTTCAGTTTTTAGCTGGCTTTTCAGCTAAAGATCCCGTACCCCTCCTGAGAGGGAACAGTTCCCCTCAGAGCGTTATACTGTACTCAATTTTTCTGCTTAGCCTCAAAGGGGACGAAAGTGATAGGATATGTGAGGAGAACCTGAGATCACTTCTATCTCCAGAGATACTTGAGGAGCTGAACTGCTACAGAGGAGAGAGGTGTTACTCTCTAGAGGTTCTCTGCGGAAGGATTGAAGAGATCCAGCTGATCTACCTGAAGCTCAGGAGATCAATGAGAAGCCTTTACATATATGAGGGGTCTGCAAAAGTTCTCTATTGGGATGAGGGTAATCTAGTGAAGATAAGCACTAAGGGGTTCGTAGCTTTGCTGAGATCTCAAGAATTAAATCGTTGGTTAATATACAAGGTTAAACTTCTCTTAAATGGAGCAAAGGATAAGATCTGAACTTGTTAAACCTTCCACTGGAGCTCAACTAGTTTCTCTACTTATTGTCCCTCTAGCAGAACCCAAAGCTCTTTTCGTAGATCAGAGAGCGGGAGACGGGACTCGAACCCGCGACCTTCTGCTTGGAAGGCAGATGCTCTACCACTGAGCTACTCCCGCTCCCCTTTTTAAATTCGCTATCTTAAGCTGTTCTCCTCCTAAAGGTAATCTCAGCTCAGAGGTTAGTCTTAAAGAGGGTAGAATTTATTAATTAGAGATGTACTTTTCTCTCAAGGTGATGCGAATGGCAGAGGATCTGAAGAGAACACCGGTGAGCTTGCAGGAGTTAGCCAACTTAGGGAAGGACTTAGAGGATCTGCGATCTCTAATAGAAGGAGCTAGTTTAGGCGAGAAGTTAAATGAGATAGAGAGGGAACTTCAAGATCCGAAAAAGTGGAACTCATCTAACCCAAGACTTTCCAAGCTCTTAAAGGAGAGGAAGCGCCTGGAGAGGATACTCAACAAGTACAGTGAGTTATTAAAGGAATTTGAGGCTTTAAAGGATACTTATGAATTCCTATTTGATGGAGATCTAGCCAACGATTGGCTGGAGGAGTACAGGGACTTCAAGAGAGAGCTTAAAGAGTTTAAAATGCAGATGTTGCTTAAGGATGAGCTGGATCCCAATGATGCTATCTTAACGGTTCATGCTGGCACAGGAGGAACTGATGCCCAGGATTGGGCAGAGATGTTGATGAGGATGTACATCAACTGGGCACACAGGAAGAAGTTCAAAGTAAAGCTAACCCACTACCAGATCGGACAAGAGGCTGGGATAAAGTCAGCTACCTTGATAATAGAAGGAGATAACGCCTACGGGCTTCTCAGGGGGGAAGCAGGTGTTCACAGGTTAGTACGATTATCTCCTTTTAACGCCAACCACAAGCGCCAAACCTCCTTCGCCTTAGTTGAGGTACTGCCGAAGATAGATGATGAGATTAAGGTAGAGATAAAACCCTCAGATCTTAAGATAGAAACATTTAAAGCAGGAGGTCATGGAGGACAACACGTAAACAAGAACGAGACAGCGGTCAGGATAACTCACCTACCCACAGGGATAACGGTCGTTTGTTCTAATGAGAGGAGTCAGCACCAGAATAAAGAAATAGCTCTCCGTATCCTAAAGTCAAGGTTATATCAGTTGGAGAGGAGCAAACAAGAGGAGAAATTGAGAAAGCTTAAGGGAGAGCACAGAGCTACCTGGGGAAATCAGATAAGGAACTACGTGCTTCACCCCTATAAGTTAGTTAAGGATCTAAGGACCGGCTATGAGACTTCCAACGTAGAGTCAGTTCTAGATGGAGAGATCGATGAATTCATCTACAGGTGGCTGATATGGAAAGCTGTGAGCTCTTCTGATAGTAGCTCTCAAGAGGATTTAAAGGAGGTTGATAAGGATGAAAATTCCAGCTAAGGATTTATACAAGTTATTAGATGTAGCTCCTATAGCCTCTCCTGAGGAGATATCCCAGAAGTTCAAGATCCTAGCTAGGAAGTACCATCCGGATACTAAGACACTTCCCCAGGAGAAGGAGAGAGCGAAGGAGATCTATCAGAAACTAGTGGAAGCCTTCAACATACTTAAGGACAAGGAGAAGAGAGCAGAATACGATAACCTGCCTATCTTCAGGTTTAAGGAGATCCCTAAGAGGAAGAAGAAGGTAGCAAAGAAGTCAGAAGATATCCCATGGTGGAAGAAGATCTTTCTGTTCGGTCCCCCGAAAGAGAAGAAGGACTCTGCTAAGAACGCTGAGACTACCTTCAGCTTAGGACTCCAG
>JALUEN010000170.1 GCA_027052755.1 bacterium
CCCTTGAAGGTGCTCTTCTCATAAACAATGTCCCGCAGTGAACTAGGTGAAATCCACCTATCTGGTCCCAGATCTCCTCTATCTCTAAAGGTATCAAGTAATTATACGCCACATCTGAGTAAAGTGAAAATCGTGGTTCTCCCTCTTTGAGGGTAACGATCGCTAAACCGGTGTGATGAGAAGGGTCCTCAAGGAGAAAACTGGTAACACCCTCTGCACTCAAGCGATCCCTTAGGAATTTTCCCAAGGGATCATCTCCAACCTTAGAGATGAAGGCCACAAGGACCTCGTCACTAGATAAGGATCTCGCTAATCCAACCGCCACGTTTGCAGGCGCTCCTCCAGGGTTAGCGGTAAACCTGATCCCATCCTTAGAGATCATGTCAACAAGGTACTCACCTATAACACCTATCCTTATCAAGATACTTCCCTCCTGGGTGATGCACTGAGGGATTACTCTTGATTTCTACCCCTATTCCCGACAACCTTTAACCGGATATAAAAGAAAAAGGGCGAGGCTCTAACCTCGCCCTTATCTCACAAGCTCGCTAATACTCCCAGCGGTGATCACTGGAATATTATCACATCAGTTACTAAGAAGGTGTGAGGGCTGAGGTAATATCCTTTCACCTTAGCCCTAGCGGGGTAAGCTAGCCTGGTAGCCTCTTCCATAGGAATTACATCGTATTTGTAGCTGTTTCTCCTCTTAACTAAGAAGTTGGTCTGAGCAGTGAATATATAGGTATCCTTAGCTCCCTCTATTATGAGCTTAGTGGTGCTCAGGTCAACCCCTAACAGCTTCACGTAGAACTCCTTGTAAGTACCAGAAGAAGGTCCAAACTGCATAGTTACCATCCTCTGATTATATCCCCTCAGGTCAGATGCCTGAGCTAGGAGATCCGGTCTGGAAGCCGGCTGGTAGGTTCTCTGGTTAGCGTTGCTCTGATAGTGTCCAGGTGCGTAGGGGTTAGGAGCGTATGGATACGGGTAAGGGGTGTACATGTAAGGAGCATATGAGTAGTAATTCCCTGAATAGTTCTGAGCTAATGCAGGAGATGAGGAGTAGACTCCCTCCTCACCGCTAATAGGAGGTCTCTCAGATTGGTTATACAGGGAGTCCTCAACAGCCATGAGGTACCTGAACTCCGGCAGGTTAGGTTCCTTGTTGATAGCATCAAAGGTATAGTAACCGTAGTAGTAATATGGGTCATAGTACCCGTAGAAAGCTAGAGGTCCCCACCAAAAACCATAGGGGTCTAGAACAACAGGGCCGGCGATGTAGAAGTCCCAAGGCCACCAACTGTTAGGCATGTTTCTCCAGTCAGTGCTGGTAGGAGATGAGTAGTACTGCTTAGCCTTCTCATAGGGATAAGTAGCATATCCCCTAGTTGGCGCCTTATCCGGGGTTACACCCCTAGGATATTCCTTATACGTCCTAGGCATAGCCACCTTGGGTCCCTCTAATATCTGGATAGCATACACGGTCTCCGGCGGGATCTTGTCAACCCATACCTTGACGGTTAATCCAGGAAGTAAATCTTTATAATCTCCCTTAGTCCCATCAGGTCTAGCCACCACGCATAACTGGTGAAGCTTTACAGTATAAACTCCACCATCTATGTTCAGCTGGACCAAGTTTTTAATAGAGTCATAACTTATCAGAGTTGCCTTCTTCTGTTCTATAGCGAAGGCTCTAGCCCCTCCGAGAAGTATCCCTATTAGGAGCACTAGAGCTACTAGAAGCCCTAGCCCCCCTCTCTTATCTCTCAGCTCTTTCATCCTCTATCCCCCCTAACCTAATTATACTTGCTTCCTTAAACCTTTTCCACCTGTGATAGCTCAGAGATCAACTCCAAGCTCAAACAGGCTATTTTCCCAAATTTAAAGTCAACTAAAAAACGCTTCCTTGTTATATTATCACAGTACAGAGCGATAAAGAAAAGGTTCTTAACCGGCATATATTGTAAACTTTTCGTTAATATATAGGGAGAAGGTTTCCAATTTTCATCTAGTATAAACCCTATACCTATATCGTTAGCAGCAGTAGAGATATCACCCGTCTTGTGAGCTAGCTTAACGTTCTTAGGAAGGAGCAGAGGTAGTTTTTCATTATACTGCTGGTTAAGCATTATGTCTATTAAGATGTCCCTATAAGGTTTAGAGAGAACCTGTAGGTTCCACAGCTTATAGAGGAATAGCGCAGCCTCCCTAGGAGTGGTGAAGTTAACAGGTGGCGCGGTGGGATCTATGTGAAACTTCCTCACCAGCTTCGTTTCCTTAAAGCCCAGGTTATCTAAGAACTCCCTTATGTAGTCAAAACCCACGTAGTCAATCAAGATATTACTAGCTGTGTTATCGCTTATCACTATAGCTAGCTTAGCGAGGTCATAAAGGGTAAACTTAGTGCCTTCCATGAGGTCCTTTAAGATACCAGCGCCTCCTACCTTCTCACTATCCCTCAGCTTGTGAACCTGGTAAAGGCTCAGCTTACCCTCCTCTACTTTCTTTAGGAGAGCTGCTACTAGGTGAACCTTCACAGAGCTAGCTGCAGGAAAGACTACATCGGGGTTGTAGGAGAAAACTTCCCTACCTTTGCTATCTAGCAGGTACAGTCCAAACCTCTCCTGTGAACGCTCTAAATAAGTTAAAAGCCTTTCCCTAGTAGAGCTCATAACACTCCCTCCCTTAAGTGAGTTCTCGTCATTTACCGAATCTCCTCTGACGTCTCATGTAGGACTCAACAGCTTTAAGCAAGTCAAACCTAGTGAAATCAGGCCAGAGTTTTTCCGTAAAGTATAGCTCTGAGTAAGCTGACTGCCATATCAGGAAATTACTTAACCTAATCTCTCCAGAGGTTCTTATGATCAGGTCAGGCTCATCAGGGAG